>CAYGVK010000079.1:0-1578 GCA_964353375.1 Candidatus Woesearchaeota archaeon | reverse complement strand
AGCAGAAACATGCAAAAAAGCCAAACGTCCTCTTACTTTTAGTACATATTGTAATATAGGTTATGGGGCAAATTGTCCAAGAAGATAAAAAATGAAAAAAATAAAAATTAAAATTTTTAAGTTTTCATCTTCAAATGAAGACTTAACAAGAAGATGAAACCAATAAGAAAACAAGTTGAAAGTCTGCAGTTTAATTTGCTTAGTCCTGACCAGATTAAAAAAATATCAAGGGCAAAAATAATAACACCTGAATTGTATGATGTTGATGGTTATCCAGTAGATGGTGGACTAATGGATTTAAGATTAGGTGCAATAGACCCTGGAGTAAGATGCAGAACATGCGGGGGAAGATTAAAAGAATGTTTAGGACATCCAGGAAGCATTGAATTAGCAAGACCTGTTCTTCATATAAAATATCTTCCTATTATTGAATTATTTTTAAGATGTTATTGTGAATTTTGCAATAAACTAATGATTAAAGAAGATGATTTAAAAAAATACGGGATTAAAGATAGATTAAGAAAAGCAAAAGATGCAAAAAAATGCCCTCATTGTTTTATGGAGCAAGAAAGAGCAAAATTAGAAAAGCCTAATACATTTAAAATAGGTAAAAAAAGAATTTTCCCAGGAGAGATAAGAGACAAGCTTTCAAAAATTTCTGATGAACAAGTTAAACTGGCTGGAATTGACCCTCAAATATTCAGGCCAGAATGGACTATTTTAACTTTATTATTAGTTCCTCCTGTAACAGTACGACCAAGCATTACTTTACAAACAGGTGAGAGAAGTGAAGATGATTTAACTCATAAATTATCAGATATTATAAGGGCAAATCAAAGATTATGGGAAAATTTAAATGCGGGAGCACCTGAAGTTATTATTGAAGATTTATGGGACTTGCTTCAATATCATGTTACAACTTTTTTTGATAACTCAATCTCAAGAATTCCTCCTGCAAGACATAGAAGTGGGCAACCGTTAAAGACAATAACAGAAAGAATAAAAGGAAAAGAAGGAAGAATAAGACATAACTTAGCAGGAAAGAGAGTTAATTTTAGTTCAAGAACAGTAGTTAGTCCTGATTCTTCAATGAGAATAAATGAAATAGGGATTCCTCTTGAAATAGCAAAAATACTGACAGTAAATGAAAGAGTAACAAGCATTAACATAAATAGGCTTAAAGAAATAGTTAAAAAAGAGGACTATCCTTCTGCGAATTATATTATAAGACCTGATGGAAGGAGAAAAAAAATAACTAAAGAATTAAAGCAAGAAATTTTAGATGAACTTGTTCCAGGTTATTTTGTTGAAAGACATTTAATTGATGGAGATATAGTTTTATTTAACAGACATCCAAGCTTGCACAAAGTAAGTTTAATGGCTCATTTTATAAAAGTTATGCCATATAAAACATTTAGAATACATCCTGCGGCAGCACAGCCATATAATGCAGATTTTGATGGGGATGAAATGAATATACATTCTCCTCAAACAGAAGAAGCAAGAGCAGAAGCAAAAGTTCTTTTAAATGTAAATCAAAACCTTATGTCTTCTAAAAATAATACAAATCTTTTGGGT
>CAYGVK010000078.1:0-1589 GCA_964353375.1 Candidatus Woesearchaeota archaeon | reverse complement strand
CTGTTGAAATCACCATTTACTTTTTCTATGTGGATCACCCTTAAATAAAGGTAAGCCAATTTAAGAGAATGCTGATTTCTTTTAAAGCTATTCCAAATCTAATTAATTTTCTTGCAAAATATGGAATAATTCTTAAATCTGCTACTGAAGCTTTAGGTGAAGATAGTGAGGGCAAATTGATGCAAAATATAATTGCCTCTTTTGCACAATATGATAATGATGTGAGAAGTCAAAGAACTCAGTCAGGTATAGTAGAGGCAGTAAAAGAGGGAAGATGGGTATGGAAAGCTTCGATAGGCTATGAATTTATTCAGAGAGACGGTAAATCTTTTCTTGTACCAAATGGAGAAAGATATATTATTGAGAAAATATTTAAAGATATTGTAAATGGTAAAAAACAATATGAAGTCATAGAAGATTTAAGTCTAACTGGATTTAGAATTTCTAAACAAAGATTAAATAAAATACTCGCAAACCCTATTTATATTGGGAAAATTAAATCAGTTTTTTTTGAAGGGTTTATAAATGGATTGCATGATCCAATAATTGAGGATATTTATTTTTATAAAGTGCAAGATATTTTAAATGGAAAAGTTAAATCTGATTATTCAAATGATTTTATTAATGACTTTCCTTTAAGAAGATTTCTTAAATGCCCCATTTGTAATAAAAGTCTAACAGGGAGCTGGTCACAAGGCAGGTCAAAGAAATACCCCTATTATCATTGCACAACTAAGGGTTGTGGTTTTAAACCTATAAAAAAAGAAAATGCAGAGTTAATTTTTTTAAATTATTTAGAAGAATTAGAACCAAATGAAAATCAATTAGACAATTTTATAAACAGTGTTGAAGATTTCATCAAAGATAAGCAAAAGGAAAATAATAAAATTATTAATAAAAGCAACTATAATATAAGAGAACTTGAATTTAAAAAAGAAAGAATTGAGGATTTAGCAATTAATGGTACTTTTACAAAAGACAGGTTTATTAAAAAAGTTTCAGAAGTTGAAGAGGAATTAGCAAGAAAGAAATTACAATTAGAAGATATCAAAAAAGAAAAAATTGATATAGAAAGTTTGTTAAATTATTGCAAGTATTTTTTAAGTAACATCTCTAAGCTATGGTTGAACTCTTTGATAGAAAATAAAAGAAAATTGCAAGATTTAATTTTTCCTGAAGGAATCTATATAAAAAATGATAAACTTCGAACCGCTAAAATTAACCTTATTTTAAGCTAATTGATAGTCAAAAGGAAGTAGTTGTTAACAGATTGTCAGCTTTGGTAGCGCATAGGGGACTCGAACCCCTGTTTTAGCCGTGAGAGGGCCATGTCCTAGGCCACTAGACGAATGCGCCAATAGAGCCAACAAAACTATACTTAAAAAAATTCAAAAGGCCTGAAAACTAAATGTATGGAGCCTGCAAGTTTTAATTCTCAATCAGCAATTGTGAATTTTATAGCCATTCTCATTTTTTGTAAATAGTAAAAATTTTAATGCCATGTAAAAATAAAAGTGGCCGGATTATTGATAATTTGAATAATCAATGCGGACTGATTTTTAGTGAGCAAAACAATAAAACCGGACATT
>CAYGVK010000077.1:0-1605 GCA_964353375.1 Candidatus Woesearchaeota archaeon | reverse complement strand
AAGAAAACCAGAGAATATTGCTGATGCTATGCTAAGAGAAATGGGATTTATAGAACAAGAAGATTTAAGAGAAAAAAGGCAAAGAAGAAATAGGAAAAAATTAGAAAGAGAGCAAGGGCGAAGTAGCCAAGGATTATATGGAGAATGGGGTAGAATAGAACAACAAAAGGGATATTGTGATCCTGAAGATTTTTTAGGAATATAAAATGGAAGATGAAATGCAAACAAATATTGAAGAAGAACAAGGATTAGAAGAACAAGAAGGATTAGAAGAACAAGAATCTCAGATAGATGAAATTGAAAAAGCCAAATCATCAAATGATTTTAAACTATTTGGCTTATATGATGTTTCAAATGTAAAAGTTGAAGATCCTGGATTAAAAAGATATATTAATTTAGACCCAAAACTCTTGGTTAAAACACATGGAAGAGTAAGAGAAAAGTTTGGAAAAGGAAAAATAAATCTTTTGGAAGTTATAGCAAATTTGATTGCTGTTCCAGGACACAGAGGAAAAAAACACAAACTTCAAACAAACTGGTCTTCAGGAAAATACAACAAAAACATGAAGATTGTTTTAATGACTTTAAAAATTATTGAAGGAAAAATAAAAGAAAACCCTGTTCAGGTTATTGTCAAGGCAATTGAAAACGCAGCTCCAAAAGACGGAGTTATGGTTATTGAATATGGGGGAGCAAGATATCCTCAAGCAGCTGACTTATCACCTTTAAAAAGATTAACAATAACATTAAGGCACATTATCCAGGGCTCTTATGACAAATCATTTAATAAAAAAATAAAAATACAAGATGCTTTGGCAAATGAATTTATATTAGCCTATAAATCAGACCCTCAAAGCATTGCTATGATGAAAAAGAATGATTCAGAAAAACAGGCTGATAGTGCTCGTTAATCTTAAAAATAAATATAAAAAATTATTAATAAAAATAATATATCATTAACATAATAAAATAATAAGAGAGGAGTTAAGTAGAGCCGAGTGAAAATATGAACATTAAAAATAACTAAAATGAGTAGTATAGATAAGTTATGAGAAGAGAAATTAAATAAGAGTAGAGCTGAGTAATGATATTTAATAATTAATAATAAAGTATAATAAATAATATATCATTAACAAATAAAATTAATATGAGGGAAGAAATTAAGCAGAGCCGAGTAATGATATATAAGATTTAATAAAGAACAAATAAAATTAATAATAAAAAAAATAAAACATGCCAAAAAAGGAATCAAGTTTGGATAAAATAAGAAGAATATGCAAAGAACAAGATGCAATCAGAAATATTTGTACATCTGCACATATTCATCATGGTAAGACTGCTTTTACAGATAATTTATTGGCTGCTGCAGGAATGATGTCTGAAAAATTAGCAGGAGAATTAGAAGGAGGAATGGCAACATGGCAACATGCAGATGAACAAGAAAGACTTTTAACTGTTGATGCTGCAAATGTTTCAATGGTTCATGAGTTTCATGATAAAGAATATTTAGTTAATTTAATTGATACTCCTGGACATATTGATTTTTCAGGAAATGTTACAAGAGCAATGAGAGCAATTGATGGAACAATTGTTTTAGTGTGTGCT
>CAYGVK010000076.1:0-1606 GCA_964353375.1 Candidatus Woesearchaeota archaeon | reverse complement strand
TAAAATGGCATGGACAAGGCAGAAAGATTTTGATGAAAAAATGAAGAAATACTTAGAGGTAAAAAGAAGAATAAGAGAAAGAGCAAAAAAGGATTTGGAAAAAAGAAAGCAAATACAAACAAGAAAAATATCTGCTCCAGCTAAGAAAAGCAGATTTGAAGATTCTGAAAAAATAATACAAGAAGTTAAGAAAAAAATAGAAAAAGAAACAGGAAGAGCATGGGAATATTTAAGAGAACCAAAACATATAAGAATTTTAAAAATAATAGCTTTATTAATTCCTATATTAATTATTAATTATCTTATATGGACTAATCTTTTAATAAACCATGAATTTAATTATTTTTATGATGTCGGAAGTGTAAAAGACAATTATTTATCTCCTGTTTATAGAATTTCTGATAAAATTGTTGAAGAGGAAACTGGCTTGGATTATAGGAATTTAACAGGGCATTTAGTTTATTTTAGTGTTCCAATTGCAAGAGGTTCTGAAACAATAAAAATAGAAGCAAGATTTAAAGATAATTTTCCAAATAATTCTAAAATGTCAATAGGAGCACAAGATCAGGAAGTCTGGCATTATTTGTGGAATAATGTTTATAATCATTCATTACAAAATATAAATGAATGGCAAATAATCTCAACTTCTTTTAATTTAAATCAAACATATATTAAAAATAACAAACTAAGTTTAGTATTTAATACTCCTCATTTAACTCCTGGAAAAAATGAAACTCTTAATTATACAATCCCAGTAGACTGGATAAAAATAACAGTATATAAGCCTGGATTAATTGAAAAATGGAAAATAAATAAAAATAAATAAAAGCACAAAAATAAATAAAAAATTAAAAACAAAAATCAAAATAAAGAAAAAATGAAAAATTTGTTTAAAGGACATACAGCATCTCTTATAAATCATATATTTCAGATACTTTTAGTTACATATCTGATTTTATTGCTTATAGAACAAATATGGGTTGGTGTTGTTTCTTATTATTTAAATCTTAATTATCTTCTTATAATTGTTATAATTTCTGGAATATTAGATGTATTTTCAGAACACTACAAACTTCCTGAAAAAAAACCAACTAAAAAAGATTATTTGTTCATCATATTATTGGGGATAGCTGGCTTTATGATTATAAAATTTAAAACAACCCAGCTTGGCTGGTTGTCTTGGATGATTTCAATTATAGCAGGAATACTTATAATATTGCTTTCATTTTTAGTTTTAGAAGAAGATGAGGATAAAAATGAAAAAAATAAATAAAAAATTAGTAAATTCAATATTATTGGTATTATTAATATTAGTTGTTATATCTATAGCTTTAATCTTTTTAACTAGCTTAATGATATTAGAATCTTTTAGAATTGTTTTTGGAAGTGTTTATGTTTTGTTTATTCCTGGGTTTATTATAAGTTTTATATTTTTTCCAAAAACTAATAAAACTGATAAAGAAGAAAAAGAAAAAGGTTCTATTGACTGGATTGAAAGAATTGCTCTTTCATTTGCACTTTCCATCGCAATTGTTCCTTTAGCTGTTTTTTATTTAAACTTAATTGGTTTGCGAATCAATTTATTAAATTCTTTCTTGACTATACT
>CAYGVK010000075.1:0-1773 GCA_964353375.1 Candidatus Woesearchaeota archaeon | reverse complement strand
TTTATTTAGATTGGAACGCAAGACGACAACAAATTATTGATTTTGAGAAAAGTCTTTTATTGCTTTCTTTAAGAACAAGTTCCTCATCTGGTTTTGGAATTAAGTCTAATGAGCCTTTTATATAATGAGAAGCTTGTTCAACATCATTTGCATTATAACCTGAGAAAATTAAAATTTTTTTTGCATCTTCTAAAGTTTCTCCCCTATCTATTGAGTTTTGCAAAGCAGTTACAATCTCTTCTCTTACCATTTTTTTCTTTTTTATTATTTTTTATTATTTTTCAGTAATTCTATACATAATTACTCGTTTAGTTGTAGTTTAAGTCCATCTACTTGTTAGTTTATTATATTATTAATTACTAATATTTTATTAACTTTTAAATATATTACTCGGCTCTTTTATTTCTTCTCTCGAGATTATATTTTGATTATTGATTTTTATTTATTTTTTAGTATATTTATTATAAATTTAATCTATCTGAATCATTAATCAAGTGTATGTTTTTGTTTGGCTTATATCCTAATTCTTTTCCTAATTCTACCATAGGAGATGTTTGCTCATGAGCACCATGGGCAGGGATAATATGTTCTGGACTTATCATATTAATAAAATCTCTTAAATCCTCTCTTCCTGGATGTCCTGAAACATGCACATTATTAAACATTCTTACTCTTCTTTTTTTAAATCTTTCATCCATAATTCTTCTGTTTTCAATATTTACTTCTGTTGGAATTACTGAAGATGAAAAAATTAAATGGTCATTTTCCCTGAATTTAAATTTTAGTTTATTTCTCGATATCCTGTCTAATATACTTCCTGGTTCTCCCTGATGTCCAGTACATACAACAAGATAATTATTTCTGTTTTGATTAATTTTCTTGAGAACCTTGTCTAAATGATTTCTATAAGTGGCTATTTGAATGTCTTTTTTAAAAGGACAGAGATTAATTCTTGATGCTGCTGTGACATATTTATTCAAACTCCTTCCTAAAAAGAAAATTTTTCTGTTGAGTTTTTTTCCAAAATCAACTATTGATTTTAATCTTGCTATATGAGAAGAGAAAGTTGTCACAAACAAGCCTCTTCCTTTATTGTCTGTTGTTAATAAGACATCTTCTAATAATGTTCTTGCAACTTTTTCACTTGCTGTTTTTCTTTCATCTCCAGAATACAATGAATCAACAATTAAAGCTTTGACTCCTTGTTTTGCTATTTCTCTTAATTTTTCATAGTTTGGTTTTTGTCCTAAAATGGGAGAATTGTCAAATTTAAAATCATTTGCATATAAAACAATTCCTTCAGGAGTATGCAAGGCAAGCATTGAAGTCTGCAATGTCGAGTGAGTTATATTAATAAAATCAACTTTGTATTTTTTGTTTTTTCCCTGAACATAATATGAAGAATTTGGCTGAACAGAAATTAATCTGTTTCTTAATCTTATTTTCTCGTCATTTAAAATAGTTTTAAGAACTTCTAATGTAAATGGAGTTCCTATAATATCTGCCCTGTATCTATAAGCCAAATAAGGTATTGCTCCTATATGATCTAAATGTGCATGACTTGGGATTATTGCCCTGACTTTTTTTCTTAAATCTAATTTGTCTAAAATATAATCATTTGGAATTGCTTTAATTGCTCTTAAACTTTTTTCAGCAGGGGGTTTGTTTCTTTCATTTTCAGTTAATTCAATTATTGGCGGAAGAAACAAACCACAGTCAAACAAGATAACATCATCTTTAAGCTCGACAGCACTCATATTCTTGCCTACTTCA
>CAYGVK010000074.1:0-1889 GCA_964353375.1 Candidatus Woesearchaeota archaeon | reverse complement strand
AATTACTAAATGATTTGAATACAATGGGTTTAAATACTAATCGTTTAATGGTTCCTATTGACTTAAATAATTACAGTCCAACAATAGATAATTTACCATTACAGGATAAAGTTATTACAAGTTTTCCATATACAGGTTCAATATTCCGTGGTCATGGTGAACGTAGAATTGTAACAAATGTTTCCGCTTTGAGTGGTAGTTTTACATTTACATTACAGGGAAGTAATTCAACAGTAGTTCCAGTAGTTGATTCTCCTACTTGGGTTGATGTAAAAACGGCTGAGTTAGACCAAATTACAGAGAAAATATTTCCTATATTAGATTCTCCATTTGAATATTACCGTTACAAACTCAGTGGTGGTTTTTCCACAACTTTAACAGTAGCTTTATATGAAACTAGTTTAGATGATTTGATTTGTTTTGGAACATTTGTATTATTATTCAAGAGTTTTATAAAAGCACCAGATGATTTATGGGCTGGAAAATACCAGATTGTAAAAGATGAATATGACAAATTATTACAGTCAGTAAAGATTAATTATGATGAAAATAAAAGTGGTATAATTGAAGATTCTGAAACTCAGGCATCATTAAACTCAATAACTTTGGTTCGTTAAGAATGGCAACTAAATATTTTGACATTATGAAATTGATTTTGACTGGTGAAAATCAGCAGAGATTAGAAGAGATTTCAAGAGAAGCAGAAATTATTGCTGTACAAAAATCACAACCAGTAGAAAGTTCAGTGATGTATGACATTGCGTATGATTCTCAATCAAGAATATTAACCATTGAATTTAACAGTGGTTCAGTTTACCAATATTTTAATGTCAGTCAAGAAATATATGATGCCTTTTTAAATGCTCCAAGTAAAGGAAGATTTCTGAATACAATAATTAAGCAGGGCTTTTTTCCATTTTTTAGAGTGAATTAATTATGTCAACCATAACAATATTTGATGACATTAGGGATGATTTTAAAGAACTTTTAGAAGTAGAACTTCCCGATTCTTATAAAACTTCCAACAAATTTAAAGAATGTGAAGATTTTATAGAATTAACTTATGTTCCTGCCTCGATGTTTAATGGAGCATATTCCATACAAGTGAATGCCATCAGAGATGTTAATGTAGAAGTGAATACGGTTTTATATTATAATTATGAAGTAAGAATCCAATTAGCATTCAGTATAAATTCAAATGGAGGAAAAACCAGTTACCAAGGAGCAATGAGAGATGTGGAACAATTTATTCGTAAAAGATTAGACAGTTCCACATGGGATGGAGATGAAACAAGTATTCAGAATATTCAGTTTTTTAATATGAATAAGCCAAAGTTTCTTCAATCTGGTGAAGAATATTGGATGATTTGTGAAACAGATTGGATTGTTGGAGGAAGGTCAATAGTAGATTAAATTCCTGTACAGGGAATATTTTTAATTAATAATAGGAGCAAATACCATGGCGTTTAAATTGTCTAGAAAGGTCGCGCTTGGAGCAAAAACTGAAACCACACAGGGTACACCAGTTGTTCCAACACAGGCGGCAGATTATATTCTTGTTAATGATGTTGACATAAAAGTTAGCACAGAAAAATTAGAACGAGATTATAAGAGAAGTAATCTTGACCCATTGGGTTCTGTAACAGGAAAACGATGGTCAGAAATAACATTTAAAACAGAAGCAAAATATAATACAGGTTCACTACAAACACTTCTTAATGCATGTGGATTAAGTTCATCTTATTATACTGGAACAAGTTCATTCACACCAGTAAGTGATGCTTCATCTGCTAATTTTTATGGACCCGGTAACAGTTGTACAATTGAAGTTTATAAAGATGGATTAAAACATATTGTTGCCGGCGCTTTAGGAACATTTAAAATTTCTG
>CAYGVK010000073.1:0-2007 GCA_964353375.1 Candidatus Woesearchaeota archaeon | reverse complement strand
CTTCTTTACGTCTACACATCAGAAAGATTTATAAGTAATGTAGACGTATATATGTTATGGTATATACTGAAATAAAAGAAAAAAATGGAAGAAAATATTATTATAGAGCAGAATCCATAAGAAAAGGAAACCAAGTCAAAAAAAAGAGAGTTTATATGGGCGCTGATCTGAAAAAAGAAGAGCTTGCAAAAAAAGAAAAAGAGTCTGATAAAGAATTAGCATTATTAAGCTCACTTTTAACAAAAGAAGAAATAAAAGACATTGAAAAAATAAAAAAGGATTATTTAAGCCAGCCGAAAACAAATAGTCAAAGCAGATATGAGGCTTTTTGCTCTTTATTTACATATAATTCAACAGCAATAGAGGGAAATACTCTGACTTTGCAGGAAACTGCACAATTGTTATTTGAAAAAACTACTCCATCAAAATCATTAAGAGAAATTAATGAAGTTATAAATCATAAAGAAGCATTTGATTTTATATTAAATACAAAAGAAGACATATCTAAAGAGTTTATATTAAAACTGCATAAAACAATAGTGAAAAATACTTTAAAATTAGAATTAGAAAGTCAGATTGGAAAATACAGAGATGTCCAGGTTTATATAAGAGGAGTTGAATGGCTTCCTGTAAAACCTGAAAAAGTAGCAAAAGAGATGAAGTCTCTTTTATCATGGTATTCAAAAAACAAGAGAAAACTTCATGCCCTTGTTTTGGCTGCTTATTTTCATGCTGCATTTGAAACTATTCATCCTTTTATAGACGGAAACGGCAGAGTTGGAAGAATTCTGATGAATTTTATACTTTTTAAAAATAAGTATCCTATGATTAATATTCCAAATTCTGAAAAATATATATATTATAAATCACTTCAGGAAGCACAATCAAAGGGCAATTTAAAGCCATTTTTAGAATTTTTAATTAAATTAATGAAACATGAAAAAGTTGTCTTTTAATACAAAGAATAATATCTTTTACGTCTACATCTAATAAAAAATATGATGATATGTAGACGTATTGTAGTCACCCAAATCATATCTTTGTCTTAATTCCATAGTAACAAAAAAGAGTAAGATTTATAAGGTATTCTTATAGTAAATTATATATGGTAATTAAGCATATTGAGAGCATGAAAAAACCATTACTTATTGTGATGATTCCTGCTTATAATGAGGAAAAAACAATAGCAAGTGTTATAAAAGAAATTCCAAGGGAAATTCAGGGAATTTCAAATGTTAAAGTTCTTGTAATTGATGACGGCTCAACTGATAAAACTATTGAAGAATCAAAAAAAGCAGGTGCTAATTATTTGATAAGAAATAAAAAAAATCTTGGATTAGCTAAATCTTTCAAAAAAGCAATGGATTATGCTTTAATGTTAAAAGCAGATATTATTGTTAATACAGATGCTGATTTTCAGTATAATCAAAAAGAAATTCCTAAACTAATTCAGCCGATTTTAGAGCATAAAGCAGATATTGTTTCAGGTAACAGGCAGGTTGATAAATTAAATCATATGCCAAAAAGCAAGAAATATGGAAATATAATTGGAAGCAAAGTTGTTTCGAAGTTTATGGGAAATGGTGGAATTAAAGATGCAAGTTCTGGTTTCAGAGCTTATTCTAAAGAAGCTGCTGAAAGATTGTTTGTTATGTCAAAGCATACATATACTCATGAAACTTTAATTCAGGCTTCTAATTTAGGATTAAAAATTATTGAAATTCCTGTTGAATTCAAAAAAAGAGTTGGAGATGGAAAGTCAAGATTAATAGGAGGAATTTTTAAACATATTAAAAAATCAATGGCTACTATTACAAGAAATACTTTAATGTATAATTCTTTGAAAGCATTTTCATATATTGGAATTATTTTAATAATTCTTGGATTAATTCCAATGATAAGATGGGTTATAGTATCATATATAACTAAAACAGCAGGGCAGCATATTCAGTATTTATTATTAGGAAGTTTGTTAATGATTGCAGGAGGATTATGTTTTTTATTAGG
>CAYGVK010000072.1:0-2140 GCA_964353375.1 Candidatus Woesearchaeota archaeon | reverse complement strand
TTAACATATGGCTCTGCTCCATCTGTATATAATAATAAAATATCTCCTTTTCCTAAAAGCTTGAGTTCGCTTGGAACAATAGGTGTCTGGTCAGGAATTCCAATTGGCCCATGAGTTTTAAAACGATATGGCATTATATCAACTATTTTATTATATTTATGCGAGAAAACAACAGGAACAGGCTGTCCTGCCTGAATAAACCTGAATTTTCCTCCTTCTGAAATTTCTCCATATGTAAATGCAATAAATTTGCCATCTCCTAAAAACTCATAAAAAACTTTATGCAGGGTGCTGAATAAATCTGTTGTTATTTCTCCATAAAGAGCCAAATGAGAAGGTATGGCTGTGTCTAAAGCAACACGCAAACACATGTTCCATAGATAATCTATTATGCTATGCCCAGAAACATCTGAAACTAAAACTCCTGCTCTTGTTTTATTAAGAATTAATATTTTCTCAAGTTTTGATTTTCCTTCTTGCTTTAAAAGTTCAGAGCTTCTTATTTCATTAATTAATCCATCAAGGTCAAACCTGTTAAAATCTATAAAAAAGAAATCATCTCCTCCAGGACCTTCTCCTCCATATGAAACAGAGTCTCCATACATATCTATTCCTTTAAGATTTGGAACCTTGTTTCTTGAATCGTGAAAACGTTTGGTTGCATCTATCAAGTCATTCATTTGTGCAATAACATCAATAAAAAGGTTTCCACTTGGTTTTTTCTTTGTCATTTTATGATTTTAAGAATTTAGTGAGATTAAATCATAAATTAAGTTTTTAAATATTTGGATTAAGAATCAATTTATTAAATTCTTTCTTGACTATACTGGGAATAATTGTGATTAGTTTGGTGATATTGAAGGTAAGAAGTAAAAGAGCAGAAAATTAATGTTAAAAATTAATGTTTAATTAATTTTTCCTTATCTTTAATAACCTCTTAAATGCTCTATAAACCTCATTTACACTTATCTTATTAACAAAGCTGTTTTTTTTATAGAAAAATCTTTGATATATTCCGTTTCCTTTAATAATAGTTATGGCTCTTTTATTAGGAGGAGGATACATATGCGGGCCTGCTCCAAATAATATTACACTTCTTAAATCAACCAGATGTGCTAAATTTCTTGGTCCACTATCAACACCTATAAAATAATCGCTTTTTTTTAATACAAGTAATAACTCTAAAAGATTAACTTTGTCTATAAGAGAATATATTTTAAAGTTTAATTTGTCTTGTATTTTTTTAAAATTATGTTTTTCATATTTTAAACCTATAAAAACAAACCTGAACTTACCAAGCTTATTTAGTTTTTCAATTAAACTTACCCATCTATCAGTAGGCCAGTTATACATAGGCCAGCCCCCATATCCAGTATGGCATATGACTATTTTAGATTTAGTCTTTAATTCTTTTAAATGTTTTAATTTAGCGTAATCAGATTTCTTAAACTTGAATATATCATTAAATTTTACTTTTTTAACAGGAAGTTTCAACATATTAAAATTCACTTCTCTCCAGCCTTTAATTTTGTTATTTGTCGAATTATTTTTAATTAAATGCCATCCATATTTTATAAAATTTAAAAAAGAAGTTTTTATTTCAGCTGTTTTAATATTTTTAATAAGATTATATGCTTCTTTGCTAATTCTCATAACAATTACTTTATCATATTCATCAAACTTATTAGACGGACACGGTATATTTTCAAGACACCTGGAATATATTGATTTTGCAACAAATACTTTCCTTATTCCTTTCAATCTTTCAGCAATAGGTTTAACCGGAGGAGATACAACAATATCAACCTTGCTGTGATTTTTCATTAGAAAATTTTTTATAGCTGGCAAAGAAACTGCAAATTCTCCTACAAGGCAGGGATTAACTATAAGTATCTTTCTGGTTTTCTTCAAAGTCTTGTCTCTTTTAATAAAGATTGCTCTAAATAAAAGAAAGGGTTCTAAAAAGATTCTAAGATAATCATAGTTTACTTTTTTCACCATAAAAAATTTATTTCCCTGTTTTGATTGTTCATAATAAAAAAATTTTTAAGATTTATTAAATACATTAGAATAATAAAAAAATTTAGCTTAATAAAGTTTATTGGTAAACGAAATATTCTTAAATTAACTAATATTTTTA
>CAYGVK010000071.1:0-2196 GCA_964353375.1 Candidatus Woesearchaeota archaeon | reverse complement strand
CTCTTAATAAAAGGAAAAATAAAGATTAATGAATTTTTTAAACCAACAAAATGGAAAACAATTTTATCTTTGATCATATTTATAATCTTGAGCAAGATTCTTTTGGGTTTATGGACCAATCTTCCTTCTGGAGTTGTTATTTGTTTGGCAATCGGTTGTGCACCAATATTTAAAGCGTCTAGAATGTTAGCTAAATTGGCTCTTCTTATTTTGATATTATCCTATTTATTATCTTGTTTAATAATCTTTTTTATAAATAAAAGGAAAAAGAAGAAAGCTTAACTAATTTCAATTATCTATTAGAAGGTTGATTTTTTAATACCTAACCTTCAACTCATGCCGATTATAATCAGCTGAAATTTCTTTTAATGTTGCAATGCTGTCTGCATTTCTGTCTGGACGCAACTGAACTATTCTTGGGAATCTTAATGCAAAGCCAGATTCATATGTAGGGCTTCTTTGAATATTTTGATATCTTATTGTAACAACAATTTTTGGTTTTATTTCAACTTCTCTTCCATGCTCTTTTATTATTAATGGATTTATTTTTTTAGTAAGTTGTTCAAATGAAAGTCCTAGTTCTGATTTTTCTTTTAATCCAGATGTTTTTCCTATTTCTAAAAACTTATTTTTTTCAGTATCTTTGCAGGACAAAGTGAATGAAGATAAAAAGCCAACTCTTTTTCCTTTTCCATATTCTCCACCTGTAATTACTAAATCAAGTTCATTTTCAGAAGGTTTTAATTTTAACATATAACCAACTCTTGAGCCTGGTTTATATTCTGATTTAAGATTTTTAATCATAAGCCCTTCTTGATTATCTTTTAAAGCTTGTTTATAGAATTTTTCAGCTTGTTTTTCATCACTTGTTATTAATTGCTCTGCTGTTTTTAAATGATATTTATGATTTATTATTATTTTTCTTAAAAGTTTTGTTCTTTTTTCAAATGGCTCATTAATATATGATTTTCCATTATAATAAAGAATATCAAAAACATTTACTTCAATAGGAAGTTCATTTATTAATTTTTCAATATGGTATTTTCTTTTAATTCTTTGGGAAATGTCCTGGAATGGCTTATAGACTTTTGTTTTTTTATCATAGCCAATTGCCTCGCTATCTATAATAAATGATTTTCCTTTTACATGTTCTTTAACATATTTAATAACATCTGGAAATTGGGTAGTTACATTGTCTAATCTTCTTGTGAAAATTTTAATATTTCCTTTTTCATCTTTATTAATAAGCATTCTAAAGCCATCATATTTATATTCAAATGCAGCTGGTTTTCCTACTCTTTCAAATCCATCTTCAATACTTTCTGCTTTTTGAGCAAGCATTACTTTTATTGGATTTCCAGGTGATAAAATAGTTGAGTTTAATGATTTAATCCCTTGTTTTGCCCTTTCAAAGACATCTGCAAAATCAGAATTTTTATCATAAGAATTTTGCACAGCATCAGTTGCCTGCTTCTTTTTCTCTTTATCTTTAGAAGATAGAGAAGCTTCAACAATTGCATCTCTTATTGTTCCTGAAGCTGTTCCAATTCTTAAATTATTTAATAAAGTTCTTATTATATATTTAGCTTCTATGCCAGAAGAAGATGTTAATAATTCAGATATTAAAGAAAGTTTTTTTTCAACAGTTCCTTTTCCTTGTAATTCAGGAAGTTTCTGTAAGTTATCAATTACTTTTTTAATAGTTAGTTTTGTTGAATGCAGTGTTCTTTGCTTTTTTTTAGAAATTAAATCTTCTGCAACTTTTCCTAAATCTCCTAATTTTTTGAATTTAGAGATTATTTCAGAAACTGATTCTCCTGAAGCCTTTACCAATGCTTTTATACATAATTGCTGTGAAATTCCAAATTCTCTTTCATCATAATCAGGAAACACTCTTCCTTGCAAGAGATATAATGTTTCTGAATCTTCTTTTTTTAATTTTTTTAAGAAATTAGCTAGAATTTCTGTTTTTTTTAATCTTGATGGGTTTTTTTCCAAGTCTTCATAAACTTCACATAATTCTTGATATTTCATTTTTCCTCTTTATTTGTATTATAATTTTTAGAGAATATAAATGTTTTTAAACAAGCCAGGGTTTTTTCAAGAGCATGAGAGCAGAGTATGATGCAGGAACTGAAAGAAGATTTGATGAAGCAGTAAGAAATGCAAGAGAACAATTTGCTGTTCTTAACGTTA
>CAYGVK010000070.1:0-2259 GCA_964353375.1 Candidatus Woesearchaeota archaeon | reverse complement strand
TTCTGCAGGATATTTTTTAACTTCAAGGAGATCATAATTTGGGATAGGCAATTCATTTAAATTAATAGGCGGGGATAAAGGATTATAATTTACATTCTTAATTTGTAAAATATTGGTTTTATCTAATTTTTTTATATCAGCGAGATTACACATTTCTAACAAAGTATATTCCCCTTCCCCTCTGACAACATAATCAATATATTTAAAATCAAGAAGTGATTTTGGTTCTAAAGTTGCATGAACCCCTCCAACAATAAAAAGTGCATTTGAATTTTCTTTTATAATCTTTGCTACTTGCATGATATCTTTCATTACAGGAGAAGTATAGCAGGTAGCCCCGACAATATCAGGGCTAAAATTTTTTAAAATTTTTTTTAATTCTTCATTATCATAGTGTATATTTCTGTCTAATATTTTTACAGAGTGTCCTTTCTGACTTATAAAAGTTGCAAGTTCAACAAGTGCTAATGGCATCCAAGGAGTAACATTATAAGGATTAGATATATCATAATTCCCCTGTATAAACAAAACTTTTGCCATTCTATTTTTCAGCCACAATTATTAGATCAGGCCTTAATCTTTTTATGAACAGAGTAAAATATTCCAGTGGATTATTTATCCAAAATGCATTTATATAATCTGAATATATTACTTTTAATCCCTCATCTGTGCAAATCCTTTTTATCATTTCTATAGTAAACGCTTGGGTATGTCCCTTATAGTTTTGATAATAGACACACCAAGACGGATTTCTTATATACTGAAGCCCTGTTGCATTAGGCGTTGTTATTATAAGTCTTCCATTAATCTTTAAAAGTTTTTTGCAATATCTTATAAATGCAATTGGAGATTCTAGATGTTCAATTATCTCGCCTGCAATTACAGTATCAAATTTTTTCTCTATTTTTTTTGGATTATCCATATCCATAATAAAATCTGCTTTCTCTTTATCAAGAGAAAAAATTTTTTTGTCTTTATTATTTTTTATTAATAATTCATGAACATACCCTTCGCTTGCTCCAATATCAAGTATATCTCTCCCTTTGATAAATTTATTAATATACCTAAATCTCAATTTGTCACTTTTTAATCTTTTTAACATTTTATCTGACATTTTTATTAAAATGAACTTTATTTATAATACCTTTTATTGTTCCAAAATACCTAAAAAAAATAAATATAAACATCCAGGGAAACAATATTTTGAAATCCTTATTTTTATAAGCTTTATTTACAGAAAAAATTATTATAATAAGAGGGGAAATTAAAGCTAATAAAAAAAGCAAGAAATAATTTATTATAGGAAGTTTGAGAAAAAAATTTTCTATAGCTGCTCCTGTCCATCTACTTTGTCTATAGACATCTCTTAATGTTTCTGGATTTTTATGATAACAAATCGTGTTTTTTGCAACTACAGAAGATATTTTATACTTAAACCAGAAAGTTTGATCATCAGCATAACCATATTTTGGATCAAACCCTCCAAGCTCAATAAATTTATTTTTCCTTATGGCTCTGAATACCCTGCCATATTTTTCATTTTTTCTAAACACTCTAAGCTTTCCCCAGCATCTGCTCCATATATTATGAAAATTCTCAGCAGTTTCATAATAATGGGTTGTGCCTATTATTTTACTGTCCTTTAAAATAGGGCTTACTAAATTTTTAAGATAATTTTTTTCAAAAGTCATATCAGCATCAACAAATACTAAAATCTCTCCCTTTGCTTTTTTTGCACCAAGATTTCTTGAAAAACCAGGCCCCTTATGTTCGCCCTTTATAATTTTTACATCCTTAAATTTTTTAATCTCATTTAGAGTATTGTCTGTAGAGCCGTCATCTACAATAATTATCTCTATTTTTCTATAGGTTTGGTGTTTTAAGCTATCCAAGCATTTTGCTATATCTTTCTCTTCATTATAAGTAGGAATTAATATGCTGATTATTTTTTCTCTCATCTCAGAACAATGTAATGTTTATTTAAAAATTATATCCTTTGAATTATAGATAGCTATATTTTATATGTTCTGCATACTCTAAAAATATAAAAATGCATAAATCTCTTTCAATTGAAAAATGGCAAAAATTTTATTAGTACAGCCGAGTTTTGCAAAAAAGACAGTAAATCCATATCCTCCTGCCATACCCTTGGGTTTAGTGTATATAGGCAGTGTTTTAAAGAAAAATAATCATAGTGTTAGAATCTTAGACAGAAATCTAAACCCTTCTGATAACTATTTTAAAGAGCTGTTAAAAAAT
>CAYGVK010000069.1:0-2357 GCA_964353375.1 Candidatus Woesearchaeota archaeon | reverse complement strand
AAATTGATGAAAGTGTTACAGTGACTATTGATGTTGATGGTAAAAAATATACTGTTCCTATTCCAACTGAAGGCCAAAGTGGAGAAGAACCTTCTAATGCAGAAGTAGCAGGAACTGAAGTTGGTGCTGAAGATTTAACAAATAAAGCTGCATCTGCAATTACTTTTAATGATCAAGAATCCGAAATGATAAGTGATAATCCTACAGTTCCTGAAGATGAAGTAGATTTAGGCGTTGAAACTATTGAAGATGAAGCTGATAAAGCTGAAGAAGAAAAAGAAGGTGAAGAAGAGGAAGAAACTTCTGTAGATTCAGATGAAACTGATGCCGAAGAAAAACAAGAAGAACCTTCAAATAAGGAAGAAGCAGAAGACGGAGAAGAAGAAACTATAGATTTAGAGGGCGGAGACGAAGAAAAAAAGAAGAAAAAGAAAAAAGATGATGAAGATGAAGAAGAAAAAACTGAAGAATCACTACAAGCTCCTATAGTAAAAGAATCTACTACTAAGAAAAGGGTATTTCTAAAAAAGAAAAAAGTTGCTAAACCAACTGACGAATGTATGACGAAATAATTTTATAATATGAACGAATATACTGAAATATTAAAAGGCAAAGTAGTTTCTGATATTGAAAAAACAGAGGGATGTTTAAAAATTCATTTTTCTGATGGAACTTTATTAGAGTCAACCTCTGTATCTGAAGATCCTGATTATTCTACAGATATTATAGTAGATATAATGGAACCAAGAATAAGTAATTCTCTTAATGAAGCATTTGCATCATCTAATGGTGCACCAGGAAAAGAAACTCCCAAAAAAGAATATATACAACTTTTAGATGTAGTATCTTATGATAAGCAAAAAGCTTTTGTTGTTGGGCAATTAAGTTGTGGTGATTTCATTATAGAACTTTCTAAAAATGGACAAACTATACAAGTTAAAGAATCTGAACTTAAATTATTAGTTGGTAAAGCACCTGGTAATATACAACAATTCAAATTTGATAAAGAAACTCAAAAAGTTCTTTTTGAACAATTAATTAAATGCGGAATTTTTATGAACAATGTTCCTATAAAAACTAATAACTGTTTTGTTCAATATTCTGATTGGCTAGATGCAAAAGATAATGAAAATATAAATGTTATAATAGAAGGAACTGTTAACTTATTTCCTAAATCTCATATTCAACTGTTCGAAGATGTTAATGACTTTGCTAATGTTAATGATCTTATTCCTGGAACTATTCCTGATTATGAAAATTCTTTAGGTGGAGGAAGAAGAAAAGTATGGGTTAAATTGGATTCTAAACAAAATTCTATTGGTGGCGCAGATGAAATATTTGTTATTGATATGAAAACAAATAAGCCAATGTCTGTTCCTGCAGATGATGTGGAAATTACTCAAGAATTAAATATTAATGCACAAGATATATTAAATAATCTTTAATAGAATATTCAATATGAAAAAAATTTATAAAACTATGGAAAATGAATATAAAGTTTAAACTTTTGAAGCATTAAAAAATATTTTAAAACAAATTTTATTGCTAATGAAAAGTTAACTTTAAAGCATTTTCAACATTATAAAAAATAAAATAATTCTTAAAAATGGTAAATAATAGAGATACCAAATATGAAACGTTTTTAAAATATATAAACACTGGCTTACTAACTCTTATTTTTGGATTTGCCATGATGATTTTTATTACAGTTAATACTCTTAAAAATGATAATTTAACTACACAAAAAGAATTATTAAGACTTAAAACTATTCAAGATATAAATTCTGATCGTATAAGATCATCTGAAAAAAGATTAGAGATTTTAGAAACAATACAAATAGAAACAATTAAAACTTGGATTGATCAAAATTATGTAAGAAGACCGCAAAAAATAAATTAAATTGTGAGGTATGTTGCTATTATTTTATTTATCGATAGCATTTTTACTAGGATGCGCAATAGCATTAGGAATTTGCATTCATCAGGGTTTACATAATAAAAATGAATTTTAAATTTAGTTTTATTAAAAAATTATTAAAGCACAGCAAAACTTGTTGTGCTTTTTTACTTATAAAATAAAAATCTTAATTAATTTTTAATTATGGGCATACATCATGTAAAAAACGCTGATTTACGAGCGGAACTTATAAAATCAAAAGAACTTGATAAATTAACACCGGAAGCTTTAGACATGTTCATTCTTATGGCTAATAAATTTTCTAACAGTTTAACATATATCTATGAAGAGGATAAAAAAGATTGTATATCTTTTGCTGTAATGGATTGTTTTATGTACTGGCGAGGGTATAATCCGGAAAAGGGAGGGAATGCATTTGCTTATATTACACAAGTTATAA
>CAYGVK010000068.1:0-2421 GCA_964353375.1 Candidatus Woesearchaeota archaeon | reverse complement strand
CAAGACCGTGCTCTATTATTCTCACTTTTATTTTCAGCGCCAATTAAAGATGAAGCAATCGTATGTCTATCTGGAAAAATGAACTTGTCCGATAATTGACTTATAATTATAGAATTATTGGGTGTATTATTTAAGACAAACTGCCTTAATTCCAAACCTTTTTTATGTATCTCTTGATATTCCAACACTCCTTTTTTTAAAAAGATAACTCCGCTAAAACTAGCAATAACGATTATTAATATCACTATAGCGGCTACTTTTTTATTTAATGAGCTTATATAATAATAAAAAATAGGCACCAACAATATATAAAAAGGTAACAAATATTTTATAAAAGCAGAGTCTAATGCAAAAGAATCATATCCAGAAACTATTCTTCCTGAGAAATAGAGCATATATAATGCAAAAATTGAGACTAGATTTAATAAGTAAAGATTTTTATTTTTGTATTTGCCTCTATTAAATAAATATAGTATCCCAATATAACTTAGTATTAAGAAAATGGAAGCAATCTGGAAAAGATAATTTTGTAAATAGACCTTTAATTGAGCTATACTAAATTGGAAAAGAGAAGTATCAACTCCCGTCTTTTCTGAAATAATATTTAAAGATAAAGCATATCCAGTTTTTAGGGGGTTACCATATACCTGATAATTGAATATAAGAATAGGGATTAATACTAATAAAAATATAATAACCGGATATCTTATGTTGGTTATTTTAGTCCTAAAGATTTTATTTATTAGAAGCAAGGCTATGGGTATTAATGTTAGCAAATAAATATATCTAAACAATAAAGTAGTGGCAAAAAAAATACTCAATAAGATTAAACTTTTTTTATCTCCAGCTTCTATAAATTTAAAAAAATAAAATAGTCCGATGAGATAAAAAAGGAGAGAAAAGAAATGATTGAAAAATCTACATGAAGAAGTTGGCCAAAAGAAAGGCATACATAAAACAGTTATAAAAGAAAGAATTGCAATACTCTTATTAAATAACTTCTTTGCTATAAGATATAAAACAATTGCGATTAATATAGAAATTAGAGGAGTTATAAATAATAATATATTCTTATCTATAGAATAAATAGTAGAACCAAATAAATAGACCCCCAAAAAACTTTGTGGCACTATTTTTCCCATATAAATTGCTCCATCTCTTGGCATAAAGATAGTTTTATCTAACGAATTGTTTTTTAGTATTGTTTCTTCTGAAAAGGAATTAGTTTCTACCTTAAGTTTTGAGAAAAAGATATTTAAATTTTCGTCAGGGGAATTAGAGAGAAAATCTTTATCAAAGAATCTTGGATATGATATCAAAAATATTATAAGAAACAAGATAGATATAAATAAAAGTATTAAAAATTCTTGTTTGATTTTCTTTTTCATTTTCTTAACACCACCAATTGATTACAAAAAAACTCAAATCTTCTATATTTAATTAAATGCAAATTGTATTTTTCAGCAAGTTTAATAAAATCCCTTTTTGATAAAATAGTTTTATGGTTATCTCTTGCTTCTTTTGAAAATAATCCTATACTAGCTCCAATAAAATGAATAAAGTTTCCAAATTTCGTTGGTGTTGTTATTATAATTTTACCTTGATGTTTTAAATTATTTATAGCTTGGGTTATAGAGTTTTCATAATTATTTAAGTGTTCTATAAATGCTATCATTAAAATCACATCTGCTTTTTTTGGTAGAGTTATTTTATCTTTTTCAAGATTTTTTGAATAAAAAATTCCTTTTGGAAATTTATTTTTCAATTTTTTGACATCATTCTCTTTTAATTCTACCCCATAATATTTTTTTACTTCTGGATAATTTATTGCAGTTGCAGGCCCACAACCTAAATCTAAGATTGTTCCTTTGATAAATGGCTTTACAATTTTCTCTCTTTTTCTTTCAAGATACTTAGTTAATATTCCCATCATAAACCCCCATTGTTTTTTTTGCAATTTTCTGCCAAGAAAATTGTTTTGCTTTTTCTTTGGAATCTTTTATTAATTTATTCAAATTATCCAGAGCATATATAATTTTCTCCTTTAAATCTTTGGAATTATTTGGTTTTGCTATTACTCTTTTATCTTTTACTAATTCAGGCAAACCTCCAACATTAGTGACTATAATTGGTTTTTCAAAGAATAATGCAATTGTTCCTGCTCCACTAGAAGATTCAAAATCTTTGTAAGGAAAAACTGCTAAATCAGATATCTTAAATAGTTCTGAAACTCTTTCTTCTGAATTAAATTCTATAAATAATCTTACTCTTTTATTTAAATTTAAGTTATCTATTAATCTTTGATATTCTTCGAAACCCCCCCAAGGTTTTCCTGCGATTATCAGTTTAATGTTTTCCTCTTTAATTAAAGCTAAAGACTTTAACATAATATCCAACCCCTTATAGTCTCTTATATTTCCA
>CAYGVK010000067.1:0-2483 GCA_964353375.1 Candidatus Woesearchaeota archaeon | reverse complement strand
TGTCAACATCTGCCGAGAGATTACCAGAAAAATTCATTTCAAGTTATACAGCAAGTTGTCCACAAGTATATTTTGCTGCTTTAACTATATTACATAATGGAATTAGAAAAAAACTTTATACTGGAACTCATTTGGCATTAGGTCGTGAATGTGAAGTTACATTTGATGGTATAGAAAATATACCAGTAAGAAATAATTACATTACTGCTTTAATTGCTGATGGTCAAGGAGGTGAAAATTCTGTTGACGGAATTGGTTCCATAGATTCACAATTAAATATTTCTGCCGGTAGTGGAAACAGTGCCGAAACTGAATTTAGTTTAACACTTATTAATCAAGGAAATATTTCTCTTAACCAAATTACAGGAACACTTGGTTATACTTTTGAGAATAATGACCTTGAAGTATGGACAGGATTTCTTCCACTTAATGTGAATGGAGTTCCCGATGGAAATATAAACATCAACACAGATTTTATTAAGTATTTTAAAGGCGTTGTAAAAGAAGCCACGGCAATAACTTATAATACTCTTGAATTAAAATGTAGTGATTACAGGTATAAAGATGACATTCAAATTCCTGAATATACTGTAACTAAAACAGATTGGCCTAATGCTCCAAGTGACAGTATAGATTCAGTAGTACCAATAGTAATTGGTGATTTTAAAACAAATGCTAATAAATCTGGAAGTTTAAAAGAAGATTTTGTAGCAACAACATTAGTAGACCAATATTACCAAACATATATTTGTGCTGAGTCAGCAAGTGGTCAAGATTTTAGTTGCTCTCTTTTTGTAGATAATGGACTTCAAGGTGATTGGGTAGGTCTTCCAGCAACACCATCTTTTTATATTGTTAGTGGGGCATACCAAGTAATTACTCTTTCAGACACGGCTTCTGGTTATATTCGTAGTATTGGAGAATTTACTGCTTATCCGGATTTATTAGATGACACTTCTGCTGTAAATCCAAATGTTTTACGGAATTGGCCAAAGGCAATTGACAAACGTAGTGACACATATTTACAATTAAGCGGAACACTTACAGAACCGGATAAAGTATTTTTTATTTTCAAATCACTTGAATCTCCTGGTGTTCCAATAAATTATTTTGATTCTTATAGAGCAATAGTGTCTCATTCTGTAAAATATGATGCCATGTTAACAGTAAATTATGAAACTGTAGATTTTGGTGGTGGTTATCCAGAAATTATTTGTAATACATTTAGTGGAAGCGATGCCGATGAAGTATTAAAAACATTAACTACTATTGAAGGATTACATACAACTGCAACTAAAGCATTTAATATGAATCGTGTTAATAGTTTAAATGAACCGTGGTACTTATCTGGTATCTTAGATTATAAATTTGGATTAACAGTTCCTCCAGCATCTAAATTGAATTTATATGACCTTTATTTTACCTGGAGAAGCACTTTTAATGATGAATATGGTGGAATGAGAGGTACAGATTATACACGCCAAATTGGTGGAACAAGAGGTCATGAAACTGGTGGAACTCGTGGAAGCGCGGCACCAAGAACTGAAAAACATAGGACTTTTGGAAGTATTCGTAGTTTTGGAACATCACCATCTATACCAAAAACAGATGAAATAAAAGTTCAAAACAAATCGAATATGTATTGTTTAATGAGTGGTGTAACATACCCAGAATATATGGCAGATAGAAGTGGGTATTCAACATCAGATATTATAAGAAATCCAGTATATGTTATTGAATGGTTATTGAGAGATAAAGTAGATTTAGATGACAGCCGTATTGACACAGGAAGTTTTGATTCAATTGGAAATATAACAAATGGTTATAGAAAAGATTGGTTAATTGATTGTACATTATCCGAAAAGAAATCTGTATTTGAACATATTACTGACATATGTTCTGAATTTGGAATAATTTTCTATATTATAAATGAAAAATATTTTGTTACTGTTGGAGAGGCTAATCCAATTTATACATTAACAAATAATGACATTGCATCTGAGAATTCACTTCCTAAAATAAATATGTCATATACAGATTTGGATTCAGTAGTAAACGATTTATTTTCAGATTATAAAAAGAATATGGCATCAGAGATTTATTATAACCAAAAATATATTGCTGACATTAACAGAGATGGAATAACAGAAACAAATCTTTCAAATGATTTTATGAGTCCATCATCAGGTTCTTATACTGGATGGATGTCTGGTAGTATTAATCTTTATGACAAAGTTTTAAGTAATAAAATTGAATTCTCAAAAATACGAGATAATTTAACAGCAGAAAAATCCATAAAATATATTTCTGATTGGTGTTCTTATAAAAGATTACAGTTGGAAATTACATTAATAAAGAATTTAAATACTATGCCTTTAAGGATTGGTGATGTTATTCGTATTAATAATGATTTACTTGGAATACATTCAATTACTACAAACTTTATTATTACAGGTATTAATTATTCAGGTCATTCCTTCAGT
>CAYGVK010000066.1:0-2508 GCA_964353375.1 Candidatus Woesearchaeota archaeon | reverse complement strand
ATATCAGTATTCTTCTCGCTCTGTTATTAATGCTATTTTATTATTTATTAATATATTTTCCGAGTTTGTTATATTGATAATTTTTGTTATTAGTTATCTTGATACATTTTAGTTTATATTTTTGCATTTTTGTTTTTATTATTGATTATTAATTTATAATTGATTTATAGAGAAACTACTCTATAATAAAAATATTTTTTATCACCGTCTATTCTTTCAATTTTAATTATATCCCCTATTTCACATCCTTCTGGAAGTGCAGGGTCTGTTACTAATATTTTTGGTAATTGTGTTAATGTGATATTTAAATCAGAAAGCAGTTTTTTAACTTCTTCGGTTTTTAATTTAATATGCTTGGGCTGTAGGATGTGCATTTTATGGTATTTAAGACAATTATATCTGAGAGATAATGACATAATTACCTTTATAACTTTATAATGATAATTAATTCACAAAAATTACATTTATAAACCTTTCGTAGAAAGATAAGAGCTTTATTAAGAATTTCTAAATAAAAAAATGGTCCCGAGGGGATTTGAACCCCTGACACCTGGCTTTCTTCTTTAGCAAGAAACTTGCTTTCTCTTTCTTCTTTAGCAAGAAACTTGCTTTATCTTTCTTTTACAATATAATAAAAGGCCAGTGCTCTAACCTGGCTGAGCTACGGAACCTTAATTAGTTTAATAGAAATTGATTTAAAAAACTTTGCAAGATATTTAAAAATTTTAACCTACTCTTATTGCACCCTCTATTTTTTCTGTTCTCTCATCTACATTTCTTTTATGGGCATCAACATCATAATCTGGAACATAAGCTCTTATTTTTCCACATGGTTTTTCCCTATGCATTTCAGTACAAAAACCAACATAACTACACTTTGGTCCAATTAAATTTTTTAAATCTTCCCCAATATCACTTCCTTTAATTAATTCAACTTCTTGTTCAGTAAGCACTCTCATTTCAGGTTCACAACTTCCACACAATCTTTGAGAAGCATAACCTGTTGTCATATTATAAACACCATATGTTTTAACAATTCCTAATTTTAATCCTCTTGGTATAATTGTGATTGCATCACTTTTAGAAACACCCATTTGAGTTATTGTTTTGTAAGTTTTAACAGAACTTGTAAATCTGCTCAACCATAATCTAAGATTTTCTCTGTCATTTAAAACAGATTGGGGGAGTGAAACAACAGGTAGAAATAAATCTTTTATCTTATCAACATCTTCTGGTCTTATTTCATGACTAAAATCATATCCTCTTCTTTCAGATTCTTCACAAACTAAAATTGCTCTTTCTGCTCCATGATAAACTCCTTCTGTTGTTTGATCCAACGTCCTATGTCTTTTTACTTCTCCCAAAACTCTCCAAGGAGTATTTACAAGAGTTTTTACTCTTGCACTATTATTATAATCAACAACAATATCATCTAATTCTTTTAATAAGTTTCCCCATTGTTTTTGGGTTTGTATAGGGCTTTTAAAAATTTCTTCTCTTCTTTTTAACCATGTTTGAATTCTTTTTTCTCTTTTGGGACTTGGAGTATGCATTGTATCAATTAAAATAGGCTGATATAATGCTTCAGCATTTAATTCAATTAATTCTTGTGCTTCATTTACTCTATCATGAAAAATTCCCGCATTAACACAGCCTGTTCTAGGAGCTTGCACTCTTGATTCAAGTGTAATTCCAATGCCATGCTCATGAGCAAATCTTCTTAATTTATCAACAATTTCTCTTCCTTCTTGAGGAATTAATCTATTAAATTCAACTTCATCAATAAAGTGTCTTAAAGTTTCTAAAGGCATAAACATAAATCCCCCTCCTGAAAGCCCATATTGAACAATTTTTGTTGCTTCTTGTTTTGGAACTTTTACTTTTATTAATTTTTCATAAGCTCTTACATTCGCTTCAGATTCTCTTAAATATAATTTTTCGGCTTCTGAATTATTATGTATTCCTCTTGGAACAACAATATTTTCTGGGTCTATTGGAACTCTTCTTCCTGATGGCATTAGAGCACTTAAAAAAACAGCTCCTGTAAAAATAGAATCAACTAATTTAGAACCTTCTCTAATTTCCACCCACATTCCAGGAGTAGTTGCTAAAGAAGCATGTCCAGAACCTACTGATTTTATTAAGGAGCCCCTAACTTTTTTAGGATCTAATTCTCCTTGTTGTTTCAACCCTATAACTTCTCGTAAAATATTTTCTCCTTTAAATGCAATTAATCCAGCAGCATGATCTAATTCATCTGGTGTTAAAACAGTTCCATCATCTAATTTTAAGACAGGACCATAATCAAGAACCTCTACTTTAGGATTAACAACCTGTACAGTTTGCACCATTTTTTGTTTTCTTAAAAACAAAAATTCATTTATAAAAATGATTGTTATTAGAAATATACTTTAAATTTTAGTAGTATAACTTAACAATGTTTATAATTAATATTAATAAATAATTTTTATAAACTAAAAAAGATAAATAGAATCGGGTAATAAACAA
>CAYGVK010000065.1:0-2664 GCA_964353375.1 Candidatus Woesearchaeota archaeon | reverse complement strand
TTTAATTGTATCTGCAATTATATTTTCTATAAATTTATTATTAGTGCTTTTTTTAAATAAAATCTTAAATATATCTTATATCCCTTCTGTAATTATTGTAGCTATCTTTGCCTCAATAATCAGTTACAATGTAAATAAGAGACTGGTTTTCAATAAAATTAAAAAAAACTCCTAAAAAATGAAAATTATTCAACAAGGAGCAGAAGCAATTATTTTACTTAAAGATAACCAAATTATTAAAAACAGAATTAAAAAATCTTATAGAATCAATATCCTCGACGACAAAATAAGAAAAGCAAGAACAAAATCAGAAGCAAAGATAATAGAAAAACTTCAAAATATAATTCCTGTTCCTAAACTTCTTAAAATTGATTTAACTAATAAAAAAATATTTCTTGAATATATAAAAGGAAAAAAACTTTCTGAAAATTTAGAAAATCTAAAATATAAAGAAATTTCAAAGCAGATTGCAGAAAACATAACAAAACTTCACAATCTAAACATTATCCACGGAGATTTAACTACAAGCAATATGATATATGTTAAAGATGGTTCATCCTCTACTTCAAAACCTACTCTTAAAAATATAAATATTAATAATAAAAATAATTTCAAAATCTATTTTATTGATTTTGGCTTGGCTTTTCATTCATTAAGGATTGAAGACAAGGCAGTTGATTTACATTTATTAAAACAAGCTTTAGATGCTAAACATTATAAAATAGCAGATGTTTGCTTTAATATTATTTTAAAAAATTATAAACCTAAAGATTATCAAGAAATAATAAAAAGAATCTCTATAATTGAATCAAGGGGCAGATATAAAGACAAGCATTAACATTAAACTTATAAACCAATTTTCTTTATTTCTTTAATAGCCCCATCGTCCAGTGGTCAAGGATGCAAGCCTTTGGAGCTTGAGACCCAGGTTCGAATCCTGGTGGGGCTATTGGGCTATAATAACATTTAAATAACTAATTTCAAATCAATAATAATGACAAAAACACAAGAAACAAAGATTGAAAAACCAGTATGGCTAAAATACACAGAAGCAGAAATAAAAGCAATAATCTTAAAACTAGCTGAAAAAGGTTTAACATCTGAAAAAATAGGATTAATTTTAAGAGACCAATATGGAATACCAAAAGCAAAATTCTATAATATTAAAATAAGTAAAATTCTAAAAGAATCAAAAAAATACAATGACCCTATTATTAAGAACCTTGATATTAAACTTGCAAAAATAATAAAACATTTTGAAAAAAACAAACAAGATAAAAAAGCAGAAAGAGCATTAATAATAACCAAGGCTAAATTTAAAAAAATTAAGGATTATAATAAAAAAAGAGAGAATGTTACAGGAAATTGAAAAATTCGTGAAAATTTTTCTTGAAAAAATAGAAAATAAAAATTTATATATAGTAAGCCATTTTGACACAGACGGAATAACAAGTTCTACTATTTTTGCAAAAACACTCCTGAGACTAAAAATGCCTTTTTCTATAAAAATTCTCCAACAATTAGAAGAAAACCATATAAAAGAATTTCCAGAAGATAGAATAATAATTCTTCTTGACTTGGGCTCAAACAGCTTAGATTTTCTTTCTAAATTAAAAACAGATATCTTTATAATAGACCACCATGAAATTTCAAAAAAAATACCAAAAAATGTAACTATAATAAATCCCCATTTATATAATGAAGATGAACTTTGCAGTGCAGAATTGGCTTATTTGTTTTCCAAAAATATATTAAAAGAAAATAAAGATTTGGCTTATCTTGCAATAATAGGGATGATTGGAGATGTTTTAGAAGGGAATATAAACAAATTAAGAAAACAGATAATAAAAGATTCAGAAATTATAATAAAAAAAGGAATTCTATTATATCCTTCAACAAGGCCATTAAACAAAACAATTGAATATAGCTCCAAGCCGATTATACCAGGAGCAACCGGGAATCCTTTAGGAGCAATTGAACTATTGAAAGAAGCAGGAATTGGAACAATAGGCAAAACCTATAAATCATTGATAGATTTAACAGAGCAAGAAATGAATAATCTTTCAACTGCCATACTTCTAAGAATAAATGATACAAGACAAGAGTATATTGGAAAATTATACTTAATAAAATTCTTTAATAAAATAGAAGATGCAAGAGAAATTTCTGCAATAATAAATGCATGCAGCAGAATGGGTTATAGCGAACTTGCATTTATGATGTGCATGGGAAATCCAGCTGCAAGAAAAAGGGCAGAGAGAATTCAGGTAAAATACAAACAAGACATAATATCAGCATTAAGATACATAGAGCAAAATAAAAAAATAGAAGGAAGAGAATATGTAATTATTAATGCAAGAGACAAAATAAAAGACACTATTATAGGAACAATTGCAAGCATTTTAAGTTTTTCATCATTATATAAAGAAGGAAAAATAATAATAACAATGGCTTATGACAGAGATAAGATTAAAGTTTCGACAAGGATTGCAGGAAGAAATCCTGTTTCAATAAGAAATCTTAAAGAGATAATGGATGAAGTCACTTCTATAATAGGAGGAGAGTCTGGAGGGCATAAAAGAGCTGCTGGCTGTTTAATTGATAAAAATAAAGAAAATGAATTTATTGAGCTGATTAAAAAGAAATTAGATATTGAATTGATTA
>CAYGVK010000064.1:0-2755 GCA_964353375.1 Candidatus Woesearchaeota archaeon | reverse complement strand
AATTCCAACCATTTGCAACTTTTATAAACCTGTTAAAGAATTTATTTTTGATTTCTTTAAATTTAGGAGAAAACATTATAATAAAGAGAAGAGGGATAAACAAGCAAATGAAAATCAGGAAAATAATCCAATTAAAAATCCCATAAATTCTGTAAAGGAAAAATAAACTTAACAAACCAAACAAGCTTGCTATAAAAAAGCTTATTACATACATTCCTGCAAGAGAAGAAAAAAAGTTTGTATATGAAAAATTATGTTTCTTTTTTAAATATACAGCTCTTACAGCCATTCCTCCATGAACAGGAGTTATTAAATTGTAAAATCCTGTTACAAGTGAAAGCATGTAAACTTCAAGATTCTTTAGTCTTACTCCTAAAGGAAGCAAAAGAACCTTTGTTTGTATTGCAATAAAAATATAACCAATTAAAAATAAAACAATAAGAGGAATCAGCCAAAGAGGATTTATTAATGATATTTGCTTAAAGTCAGATGCATGAGTATAAATATAATATATAAAAGCGACAGCTATAATAAGCAATAGTGCAATGCTGATGAGTTTTTTAGTTTTGGGGTTCATTGGGGTTGTGGAATTTTATTCAATTTCATATAATAAAACTCTTATTTTATTTACAAAATCAGCAGTTTGTTTTTGCAACTTTTGAGCCTGATTTAATTCAAATAATTTATCCACCCCATAACAGGCACTCTCTCTTAATTCTTTAGAATCTGTAATTAAATCAATATCTTCCCTCTCAATATTAATTTTATCTATGAGAAATTCTATATCCTCTTTTTTCAGGAGATTGTCTTTATGGTAATAAAACAACGTTATTGTGCTTATTGTTGCTATATGGTTTTTTGATGAATATCCTATTTTTTCTGTTAAAGCAAGTGCAGTATGATAAATAGCATAATAATAGATTGTGATGCACCAGTCATAAAAAGTTTTATTTGGCAGTTTCTCTTTTATTGAGTAATTATGCTCAGACAATAAAAAATTTGCAAACTCTAAATTATTTAATGCTTTATTCATATGCTTTTCAAAAAGCCTTAATTTGCTATCTCTGATTAGTTTTTTCTTTATAAAAAAATTAAAAACTTTTTCGCAGTATTCCTTGCTATCAATTAATCTTTTAATGTCTATTTTCATTTTAAAAATCTCCAGAGTAAAGGATAATATAATTCAAGCCCCGATAATAGAATTATGTCCTGCCTTATCTCTTTTGAGAAATCATGATTTTTGTCAAGAAAGTTTTTCTCAAAATTTTCATAATCAAGATAAATTGGGGCTATCTTTGTGTTTGTTCTCATGCTTATTTTTTTTGAAAGGTTTTCTATTGTTTTTTCATTTTTAACATTTTGGAATACTAGAAGAATATCTATATCTGATTCTGAATTGTAATTCTTTTTAGCATATGAGCCAAAAATTAATGCAATAAGGGGCTTTGTTTCAAGCTCAGTTAAAAAATCATTTACTGTAATCTGTATTTTTTTAGGCAGGGATAAAAATCTTTCTGAATTAACCTGCTTTAAGTAAGCTACTGTTTTAATGCTCTCTTTTAATTTTATTTTTATTATATTTGCCTCTTTTTGTTTTTCTATAACTCCTTCTTTTTCTAAAATATTTGCATATCTGATCACGTTTGGAAGTCCTGTTTTTAAAAGTCTTGATAACTCTCTTAAATGTATTCCTTTATGGGCTTGTTCAAGCAGTTCAATCAGCTTAAGTTTTGTTTCCATTTTAATCTTGATTTTATTATTTTTCTATATAATCCTTACTTTCTTATTTTTCTATATTGATAATACTTTGTTATCATATGATAATATTTTATTATCATTACTATTTAAATCTTTTGGTTTTTTTGGGTTTATTATAGTGGGGTTGGTTGGGGTGAGACGATAGAAAAGCTTAAATCATATAAAGACATGGTGATGATATGGCAAAGAAACTAGTTTCATTCTGGGCAAGAAAACCCGTAAAAACAAAAGTTTGTTTTAAAGCAAATGGTAAGAAAGTTTGTTTTACAGCAAAAGTGCCTAAAAAAGTGAGGGTTAGGTTTAGGGCTTAAAATGAAAACAGAAATAATAAATGCTATCAAAGAATTTAGTTCTCTAGATAAAGAAACTGGATTTGTGTTTGATGATGAAGAACAAAACTTCTTGAAAAGGATTTCTGAATGCAAACAAGGATATGAATTAAGTAAAGTGAGGTCAGAAATGCATCTAGTATACTGTTCAGCCATTTTAAATTTTGCCGAATTACTTATTGATTCATTTTCAAATAGATTGGTCGATACTAAAGAGTATAATAACACCCTGATGGGGTTGGGTCAAAAATTTAACAAGATTAATAATATTGAGCAAATTGATAAAAATAAAGTTGAAAAATGCAAAGAGATTTTTAATGAAACTTGGGAATTTTATATTAAATTACAAAAGAATGAGAGGAATATTATAAAGCAAAGTAAAAAAGAGATGTGGGAAAAATTATATCCTACATGGTTAACTATCCTTTCTGTTTTGTATATAAATTTCTTAGGTTGGCTATTTGGGTCTGGAAAGATAATATTAAGTATAAAAAATTTGATATTCTCTTTTATTGGTTGGATTCTTATTGCTGTTGCAGTATGGTTTTTTATACAGGGGTTTATTTATGGTGGAATAAAAAGAAAGTTATTTAAAAATAGGTAAATATGATTTAAAGTAAAACTGCTATCCCCATAAAGGTTTTCCATTCAGGTTTCCCCATTGCTGC
>CAYGVK010000063.1:0-2953 GCA_964353375.1 Candidatus Woesearchaeota archaeon | reverse complement strand
CAAAATCAATAAGACAAACACCTATTCTTAATCAGCCACCCACACTAGACCAAGTACCAACACCAGACCACGTACCAACACTAAATCAGCAGCCAATATTAAATCCACAGTTTTCATATAATAGACAAAAAATAAAACCATTGGTAAAACAATTACAAGCAATAAGGCCTCACAATCCAAATAAAAGTAAAGTCATAATCTTGATTATCATATTAATAATCCTGATTGCACTTGCTACATCTATGATTATTTTTAGAGATAAGCTTTTAAGTTTTTTTGGACTTTGATTTTCATGAAATTAAATCAAAATATTTACCAGCCTGCTGAAGATTCTTTTTTATTGGAAAAATATGTTAAAAAATTTGCAAAAAAACAAGCAAAAATATTAGATATAGGAGCAGGTTCAGGAATTCAAGGAAAAAAATCTTTAAAAAATGGTTCAGAAGTTTTATTTGCAGATATAAATAAAAATGCAGTAGAAAATTTAAAAAAACAAGGCCTGCGTGCAATTCAATCCAACCTATTCTCAAACATAAAAAAAAATGAAAAGTTTGATTTAATTATTTTTAATCCTCCTTATCTTCCTGAACATAAATATGACAAAAAGAAAGATACTTGCGGAGGAAAAAAAGGAAGTGAAACAATTAACAGATTTTTAAAACAAGCAAAAAATCATCTAAATAAAAATGGAAAAATTTTATTATTAACAAGTAGTTTAACAAAAGGAATAAACTGGTTAAATTATAAGAAAAAACAAATAGGAAAGAAAAAGCTTTTTTTTGAAGAACTTTATGTCTGGGAATTGAAACTCATTTATTAAAGTTGTTTTAGATTACAACTATTCTTTTAAATTTTTTATTTTTAATAATCTTCTTTATCCTTTTCACGATTACCATCACAAATGTTCTACTACAATAATCTATTTATAGCATTTATTTTGTTTAATTAATTATTTAAAAGGAGAATAGAAATGAAATTTGCTCATTTGTCTGATTGTCATTTAGGAGGATGGAGGCAGCCAGAACTTCAAAAGCTTAATTTAGATTCTTTTAAAAAAGCAATAGAAATATGCATTGAAGAAAAAGTTGAGTTTGTTCTTTTTGCAGGAGATTTATTTGATTCAGCCTTTCCTTCAATAGAAATTTTAAAAGAAACTTTTGCAGAATTTAATAAATTAAAAAAGGCAGGAATATCATGTTATTTAATCGCAGGCAGCCATGATTACTCTGTTTCTGGAAAAACTTTCTTAGATGTCTTGGAAAAAGCAGGTTTTTGCCAGATTTGCCAATATAATATACAGGATAATGAAAAAATATTATTAAGGCCATGTATACATAAAACATATTCAATATTTGGCTATCCTGGGAAAAAATCAGGTTTAGAAATAGATGATTTAAGAAACATATATATTGATGATAATTCAAACAATTTCAGAATTTTAATGTTGCATACAACAATAGATGAAGTAAAAGGAAACCTTCCGATTGATTCTATTAATCTTGCAAATCTTCCTAAAGCAGATTATTATGCGCTCGGACATATTCATATAGAATATGAATCTTTTATTAATGAAAAGCCAGTAATTTATTCAGGCCCTACATTTCCAAATAATTTTAAAGAGCTTGAAGAATTAAAACACGGCAGTTTTTATATAATAGAAGTTACAGGTTTTGTCAAGATAATAAAAAAAGAAATTAAACTAAAAGAAGTTGAAACCTTTGATATAAAAATAGAAGATTCTTTGATAGCAACCTCTGAAATAATAAGGGAATTTAAAAAAAGAGATTTAAAAGATAAAATTGTTCTTTTAAAATTGTCAGGAATTTTAAAACAAGGCAAAATTTCGGATATCAAGTTTCAGGAAATTGAGGATTTTTTAAGACAGCAGGGAGTTTATTCTTTTTTAAAAAATACAGCAAAATTAGAAACAGAAAAACAAAAATTTGGCATTGAACTGCAGTCAGCAGAAATGCATGATATTGAAAAAACTTTGATTAAAAAATATGAAAAAGAAAATCCTTCTGAGTTTAATGAATTTATATTTTCCCTAATGGACAGCTTGGGTTTTGAAAAACAAGAAGGAGAAAAATCTGCAATCTTTGAATCCCGTTTATTGTCTGAAATAAACAAAATCTTAAAAATAAATCTTTAAAATGATATTAAAAAAATTAATAATAGAAAACATAAGAAGTTATAAATATCAGGAAATTAATTTTCCAACAGGCTCTACTTTATTATCAGGAGATATAGGGACAGGAAAAACCTCGATTCTTTTAGCAATAGAATTTGCACTTTTTGGATTACAGCCATGGCAAAAAGGCTCTTCTTTATTAAGAAATGGAGAAAAACAAGCAAGAGTTGTTCTTGAATTTGAAATAGAAGGCAGAAACATTATTATAGAAAGAACTTTAAAAAAAGGAAAAACAATTTCACAAGATTATTCTTCTATAACAATAGATAATGAAAGATTTGAGGGAAGCATTACTGAAATCAAGGCAAAATTATTAAAATTATTAAATTATCCTGAGGAATTTGCTAAAAAAACAAATCTGTTGTACAAGTTCACAGTTTATACTCCTCAGGAAGAAATGAAGCAGATTATTTTAGAATCAGATGACTTAAGGCTTAATACTTTAAGGCATGTTTTTGGAATAGACAGGTATAAAAGAATAGAAGAAAACTGCTTTATTTTAACATTAAAATTAAGAGAGAAAATAAGGGAAAATGAAGGAAGATTATATGATTTAGAAGAACTTAAAAATATTTTAAAGCAAAAAAAAGATAATCTGATTTTAGCAAAAGAAAACAAAAGCCAGATAGAAATAAATTATCAAGAAGCAATATATTTTAGAAATTTAAAAGAGCAGGAATTAAAAGAAGTTCAGGAAAAGATTAATGAAAAAAATAATCTTGAAAATGAATTTCCAACAAGATTCGCATTATTCTTTTTAAA
>CAYGVK010000062.1:0-2957 GCA_964353375.1 Candidatus Woesearchaeota archaeon | reverse complement strand
AAAGGGTATTTAAAATTAATTGTAATCCATCCTAACTATTAAAAAATAAATAAAAAGTTAGTGAGAACGCCGTCGCCCGGAATCGAACCGGGAGGCCCCGAAGGGCACTGGTCTCAAGCCAGTTGGAGTACCATTGTCCCACGACGGCATAAATATGCTAAGAAATATCTGTTTTTAAAGTTAATCATCTTATTAATTATAAGGCATGGATTTAGCAATAACAATATCTTTTGCAGCTAAAACAAGTCCTGATTTTTCAGCTTCTCCTTTATCTTTTAATATTTTTAACATAACCACTTCTAATCTATTTCTATTATATAAAGGAAGAGCTATTAATGGAGAATAACCACAAGATTCCATAAATTCTATTATTTCTGGCTGGTTAGCAGGAGCATCACATATTATAGCGTCTTTTCCTGCTCCAAAATCTAATTCTGCTTGCCTTAACATAAATCTAGCAATATATCTATTTCTAAATCTTGGATCAACCCTCATATTTTTTAATTCTAAAAATCTAGGAATTTCTTTATGTGGTTGAGATATTAAATCTCCAACTAAATATCCTTCACAAAATGCAAGAACAACATTTTTCCATCCACTTTCTATTTCAGCCCTTGCTCTTTCAACCCATTGAACATAACTTGGATATCCTAAATCTTGTGAAATAAGAAAATCAGTTAATCTTTGTAAATCTCTTCTTGTTTGCGCGTCTCTAAACCTAAAATCCATTTTAATTAATAAAATATTTTCTTAATAAATATTTAGGAGAATTAATCTATATTTTAAAGTTAATCATCTAAAATTCTTCATCTGTACTAAGAACTTCTAGTGCTTGCTGAATAGGGCCTGCTGCCCCTCTTAATCTTTCTACTTCTCTAACTAGTCTTTCAACAACACCAGTTATAGGATGATTATACCAACAGCAAGAATAATCATGAGCATGATATTCATCACAACTAAGATGAGCTATTTCAGGATCTCCACACCTAAATAAACTCTTTATTTGATTAATGGCGTCCTCATCTAATTTTCTTCCGTTTAAATATGTCTCTTTAAAAACCCTATTAAAATCATCCGGAGACATATGTTCTATAGGTAAATCTGGTAATCCCATTTTTTTATAAATTAATATTCCTTAATAAACATTTATGAGAATTAATCTATATTATCAAAACCAGTTCTCACTAGTTTTGCGCTCTATTTTATAAAAATAAAAAATAAAATTAACCAAATAGAGCACTTAAACCTTCAGCAGCAGCTTCTCTCTTTTCTTCTTTCTTTTCTTCTACTGCTTCTTCTTTACTAGCTGCTGGAGCTGCGCTTGCAACAACAGCACTTGCTATTTCTGAATCTATATCTATTCCTTTTAAGCTTGCTATTAAAGTTTTTACTTTTGCTTCATCTACATGTGAACCTGCTGCTTTCATTACATGTTTGATTCCTTCTTCATTAACTGGTTTTCCAAGCTTGTGCAAAAGCAATGCTGCATATATGTATTCCATTTTTATTGTGCCTCCTCACTATTTATTTTATTAATTTTATTTTTGGTAGCTTTTTTATCATTAATCTTATTGCCCTCTTCTCTTTTCTCTACTTTTTTCATCACATTTGGTTGAGATTTAGCATTATCGGTTGTTTGTTCATCTTTTGGAGCTTCTTCTGCTTTACTTTCTTCGCTTGATTGTGCTTGAGTATTACTAACTTTTATAAATTTAGATAATGCTTGATGATTTAAATTAGCCTTTGCTAACAAATAACCAATTGTTTCTTTGCAATAATAAACTATTTTTTGTGCAAATCCTAATGCTCTTCCAGCTGTATTTTTTAGATTTGCTATTGTTTGTTTTTTGTCTATTTTAATATCAGTAAATATTTCTCCATTTTGAACATCATATAATACAATAGGATTTAATCCAATTTCTAATGGTTTAATATCTAATTTTTGAAGCATTGAAGCAATATTTGCTTTGATTTCATTTCCTTTTTTAACAAGAGTTTTTTCTTTTTTTACTGTGATTTTTCCTTCTTCAACAGCAATTTGAATTCCTAAAACTCCAAATTCAGTAATAGCAGGTCCAGGAGGCAAGTCAGTTGACCCTTCTTCTATTTTTATGTCTTCAAGAGCAATTTGCCCTGCTTTGGCAAAAACAGGATTTTTATTTTCAGATAAAATGCTAGCAAGTTCAAAACCCTCTAAATCTGAAATAATAAATGCACAATTTTCTTTAATATAATCTAATAATTTAAGAGCAGATTCTTTTTTTAGTTCTTTAATAGTTCTGTCAAAAATATTTTTCTTAGCAACCTGGACAACAGCTTTTCCTCTTAATTCTTTTTTAATTGACTGCATTTGAGGAGAAGGCAAACCTTTAATATCAGCTATCATTAATGTTTTAGATTTTAATATTTGTTCAGCTAATTTTTTAATTTCCTGAATCTTTTTTTCAGGAATTTTTTTCTTAATTTCTTTATTAGTAATCTTATTATCCTCTTTAGTATGGATAACTTTTGCTATTATTCTCTTAGCTTTGTTATGTGTTTTATTAACTTTTTCAATTTTATTAATTTCTAAATTTTTAGTACTCGGTTCTGCTATAGATTTTTTTATAATCTGCTTTTTTTCTCTTGATTTTTCCTGAATGTTTTCAGTTTTTTGTTTGATTTCCATTTTATATTTTAACCTTTACAGGCTTGTCCATTGTAAATTTAATCATAATAGACCTGATATTATCTGTTCCTCTCTTTAGATTCTCCAAAATTTTGTTATAAACAGCAAAAGCATTTTCAGCTATAGATTCATCTTTCATAGAATCTTTTCCAATTGCCAATTTAATACTTGGCTGTTTTACCATTATTCTTGTAGTTGAATTAATTTTTTCAATCATTTTTTTAATTGAATTTTCATCCTGTGTCATTAAAATTCCTAATTGTGGAGAAGGCATTTTACCAGAAGACCC
>CAYGVK010000061.1:0-3009 GCA_964353375.1 Candidatus Woesearchaeota archaeon | reverse complement strand
TTTTAAATCTTACTAACATTTATAAATTTCTAAGTTTTAAAAGTATTTATGAAGTTTACAGAGAAGGGAGTAATTGTTTTATCTAGGATAAATCCTTGTCCAGAAAGATTAAAAGGAATTTACACATTCATACAAGGAAAAATTTTATGCGAGGGAGATTCAGCAACATACTCTCTTAAGCCTCCCTGTTATGATTGTCCTTTAAGTCATCTAAATTTTTTAAGAAGAAATTAATCATTTAATCAAAACCTTTTTTATTCCAAAATATTGATCAAGTATATTCTGCATTTCTTCTAATCTTCTTTTATATCTTCCTATTAATCCAGCTTTGCTTTGAATATCTGCATTTATTATTGCCTGATTGTCTTTTATTTCAATTGCTTTAAACTTAAGAGGATGAACAATAACAGAAACAAAATTTTCAATGCCCTCTATTCCAGAAGGGGCAGGAACAATCTTAATTCTCTTTTTTAAAATCTCACTTAATCTTCTAAGATTTTGATTATCTTGTCCTATTGATTTAGAAACAAATTGCCTTGGAACAACAAAAAGTATTGATGAATTATAATTAAAACAATGCTGCGTTCTTACTTTTGTTATTTTTTCAAACAAATTCGCATATCTTATGAACTGCATATTTAAGACTCTTACCATTTTTTAACAGAATATTTTATTTTTTATATAATAGCCATAAAGCTTTGGTTTTTAAACTTTTAGTTTTTTGAGGATACTGATTTTATTTATTTTTATTTGGTAATTCTATACATAATCACGAGGTTTAGTTATCTTCTTCAAGCGTTTAGTTGCTTTCTCTCTCTTTAAATATTTTTGATTACTAAATTATATTTTGATTACTAATATTTTATAAGTTATTAATTATAATAATTTTTAGAAATTATTTTTTCTTCTTAATTTTCTTTCTTCATCTTTTTCTCTTCTTTTTCAAACTGCTTCAAACTTTTTTGTTTTCCTATTACTAAAGGTCCTATAACCTTGACTAACAAACCAGGAAGTCCTGTTCCAACAGGAACAGGCTGATTAAGAATTATATTTTCAATTACAGAAGATAATTCATCCTTGTTGTTTTTTAATGTTGCATTGACAAATTGTTTTATAGGGGTTTCAAAACTTGCTCTTGCTAATATACTGGTTTTTTGAGAAATAATTCCCATTCTTGTAACTCCTTTTACACTTCCATCTATTGTCATTGCATCTGCAACAAGTTTCAGATGTCTTTTATCAATAGCTAATCCCTGAGAATTCAAAACTTTTTCAATCTCTTTTATTATCGTTTCTCTTGCAACTTCAACACCAAAAATTTCACAAACCTCATGTAAATCATTACTTATTATCCTGTTTTTATCAACGCCTTTAAATTCAATTATCTCTTTAAGATTAGTTCCAGAAGTTAAAATAACAAAATTTTGATCTCTTTTTATAACTAAAATTTGTTCAATATCACTAATTCCTGAGATAGCAATATCTTTAATTTTTTCTTTTAATTTGTAAAGTTTTTTAAAGTCAGCATCTTTTCTGCTAAATATTAAGGAATTTCCAGAAATTCTGCATTGAATGTCTTTTGAATTTAATTTTTCTGCAATAGTATTCAAAGTTGTGTGGGCAGATTTTAAAGCATTAGAATCAATAATAGCTTCTATTTTCTTATCTCCAAAATTAACTTTTATTTCTTTTATTACATCTTTTAATTTATTTTCTCTTATTTTTTCAGCTATCATTCTAGCATCTTTATCATTATTATATTCTTTTTGCAGATGAATTTCCATTCCAGGTGTTGAAGGGGTTCTTCTAGCATCAAAAATTTCAATTAAACGAGGTAATCCTAAAGTGATTTGCATTTCCTGAACACCTGCAAAATGAAAAACATTTAATGCCATTTGTGTTGAAGGTTCTCCAAATGATTGTGCTGTTAAAATACCGATAGCTTCTCCAGGTGAAATATCTTGGTTTTTATGCAATCCTGAAACATCTTTTCCATCTTCTCCATATCTAAATTGAATTATTTTTCCAGAACCGTCTCTTACTGTTCCATCATATTCTACTTTAATATCTTGCAAAGCATTTGCAAGTCTTCTATATAAATAACCTGATTTTGGAGTTCTTAATGCAGTATCCATTAATGCATCTCTTCCAGTTATTGCTCCAAAAAAGAATTCATATGGTCTTAATCCTTTAATAAATGAATTATATATAAAACCTCTTGAAGTTGGTGATAAATCTCCTTCTTTGAAAAAAGATAATGTTCTGTTATTAAACCCTAATTCAATTCTCTTGCTCCATAAAGCCTGTTGTCCAACACAGCAAGCCATCTGAGTTATATTTAATAGATTTCCTCCTGCCCCTGAGTTTATCATAACACTAACAGGATTTGACTTTGGAAATTCTTGTTTTACTATTTTACCAATATCTGTTCTAATTCCATTTAATACCTGCAATATCTTAATTTCTCTTGTTTCTTCTATTGTCTTTCCGGGAATTGCATTTAATTTTCCTTCTTTATATGCTTCAATAATTTCGCTTGTTTCTTTTTCTGCTTTTTTTATTATGCTTTGGGTTGCTTCTTTTACTTTTTGATTTACATTCAAATCATGTATGGAAAGTGTAAATCCATGATCTGATAAATATTGTGTTCCCAATGAGAAAACATTTTTTAATATTACTAAAGTTTTGTCTCTTCCAACTTCCCTATCCAAAGCTTTTATTAATTCCCCTGATTCTACTCCAAACATATTTTCATCAACAACGCCTGTAATTAATTTCCCGTCTTTAATTTCTAATTTATCTCCATGTCTTGTTTTTCCTTTAAAGTCTATTTTTGGCATTAATTCTGAGAATAAATCATTTCCCTCTAATTTATTTTTAGAAAAAGAAGAATCTATTCCTGACTGGAATAATAATTGAGATGCAGTAGAGTGGTTTATTTCTTTATTTAAACTCAGTAAGTGTGTCCCTGTAATAGCATCAGCAATACAACCCAAAAGATTTGTATTA
>CAYGVK010000060.1:0-3118 GCA_964353375.1 Candidatus Woesearchaeota archaeon | reverse complement strand
ACAACTAAATCAAAAACAGTATAAGGAAATCTTAAACAAGAAATTCACTCATCTTTCTTTTTTTTCTCTCCGCCAACAGCAGCTGCTATAGCTCCTATTAAAACACCAATAACTAAAATATTTATCCATATTTGTCCTGCAAGCTCCCCCTTAAATAAAGAATTATAAATTTCATCCCAATAACCTGTTGCATATATAATCATTACTAAAAGAGCTATTCCAATTAAAATCCCAAACACAATTTTCAATCCTTTGTTTAAAACATCTCCTTTTTTTCCTGATGCAAACCCATACAAAAGCATGAATACTAATAAAATAACAGCAACAACAGCTAAAAAAGGCATTAATTTAACAACAATATTTTGTGCAAAAGGAAAAGCAATTACAGCTAAAGCAACAACCAACCCAATAATAGCATTAATTTGTCTTTTTCCTTCTCCTAATAAAGCTGTTTTTTCTAAAATTGCAAATATCAAAGTCCAAACTAATAAAGCTGGTAAAATATAATTCTGAACAACAGGTTGTAATATTATAAGTGCCATATTTGAATTTGTTCAATCTTTAACCTCTTTTTTATTTATTCGCCTTCATCGCTTCTTGATAAGTCAACTGTCTGCTCAATGCTTTCTGCTTTTTCTTCTTCTAAAGGAAGATTTGCCCTGCTTATAATCATAATATCTCCAATAGATTTTACAAACTGATGGGGTATAATAACTCCTTTAGCTCCTCCTAAAAAACTCCCTAAAGAACCAGTCAATCTTATTTTCCATCCATCGACCCTGTTTTCAATTAAATTAGATTCTTCAACTTCTCCAAAATAATCTCCTGCATCAGTGTACACTCTTTTTCCTATCACATCTGTTATCTTTTTTATCTTTAGCATGCCAAGGAAAAAGCCATTTTATTTAAATACTTTTCCATACTTGTTTATATCTTTTAAAATAACTAAAATAAATACCCGCTCGTCACTCACTTTGCTCGTTCCTCGCTTTTTCATAAATTTATTAAACACTTACTCCAGCTATCTCCCCACCAAAGTCAAGCGTTCTGTAACATTAATGATAACTCGCTTGCGCTCCTGTGCATCGCGCTCGCTCATTATCTTATTAATAATATTAATATTTTAAGCAATTCATAATTTACACACAATTATTTACTCGCTATCTTATTAATATTACTGATTTCCCTGCAAATCCAAAAATAGATAATTTTATAAAAATCTAAATCTAATTAAAACTATGGTTACAAAAAAAGAAGGTATTTGGATAATAATTTTTATCTTGATAATGTGGTTTATATTAAGTTTTCCAAGTTTTTTAGAAACCCAGATTCCTAACTGGCATCTTCTTTTAATTTCAGCAATAATAATTTTAACAAGCATTTTTATTAAAAAATTAGCTTCCAAATATTTTTATTTAAAAATAGAACACCGTCCCTGGGGCTGGCAAAGATATGGATGGTATGAAAGATCTCATTTAAAAAAACCAGTTCCATTGGGTTTGATTCTTCCTTTATTTCTATCTGTATTTTCAATAGGTATAATAAGAATGTTTGCTTTTTTTGAATTTACTGCTGAAAAATCTGAAAAAAAAGTTTTAAGAAAAAGAGGACTACATAGAAGAGAAGAAATAAATGAATCAGATATGGCTTTTGTAGCTGCATGGGGATTTTTATGGCTTATTGTTTTAGCAATTATAGGCTCTATATTCAAGCAACCTGAACTGACAAAATATTCTGTTTATTATGGATTATGGAATCTGCTTCCAATTGGCTGGCTCGATGGTTCAAGATTATTTTACGGAAGTTTTTTCAATTGGTTTTTAATCACAATAATTTATTTAGTTTCATTGGTAATTGTGATTTTGTAATCTTGTTAAATTAAAAAACAAAAAAACTAAATAACTCTGTATACTCTCTGTTTTAATAATCTCAAAGCAATATTATCAAATATTAATAATTATAATAAAAGATTATCAATAAATAAAAATAACAACATCATTAAAAAGAGGTTATCCCTTATTGCTTGATAATGCTTATCATTAATAAATAAAAAGTAAAATATTAATAATAAAAACCTGTAATTAAACATGCCCGACAAAACCCTTCAAAACATCAAGCCTAGAAAATATCAAGAAGATATTTATGAAACCTGCAAAACTAAAAATTGCTTGGTTGTTTTGCCAACAGGAATTGGTAAAACCCTTATAGCTTTAATGCTTTCTATTTACAAGCAAAAGCAATTTCCTGACAAAAAAATTTTATTTTTAGCTCCAACAAGGCCATTAGCAGAACAGCATTTAAATTATTTTAAAAAAAATCTTCCAGAATTATTTGCTGAACTTGTTTTGTTTACAGGAAAAGTAAATGCAAAAAATAGATTAAAATTATGGCAAACCTCTGATATAATTTTTTCAACACCACAATGTATAGCCAATGATTTAAAAAATAATCTCTATGATTTAAATGATGTTTCTCTATTAATAGAAGATGAATGTCATAGATGCTTGAAAAATTATGCTTATACTTATGTTGCTAAAATTTATAAACAGCAGTCTAAAAAACCACATATTTTAGGTTTAACAGCAAGCCCAGGAGCAGAAAAACAAAAAATCCAGCAAATAGCTTTAAATTTAGGAATTGAAGCAATTGAAATAAGAACAAGAGAAAGCGATGATGTTAAAGAATACCTGCAGGAAAGAGAATTTGAGATAATTAAAGTAGATTTTCCATATGAAATTAAAAAAATAGTTGATTTAATAAAATCAATGTATAATAAGAAGATACGGGAACTTAAAAACAGAAGTTTATTATTCAAGCCTGCAATTAAAACAAATCTTTTAGAGCTTCAAAGAAATATAATGAGTTCTATTGCAAGAGGAAACAAAAATTTTAATTATTTTTCAGGTGCAAGTGCATGTGCCCAAGCAATTAAATTATCTCATTTAATAGAATTATTAGAAACTCAAACTCTTTCCACTTCTTTAAATTACATAAAATCAATTTTTGAACAAGGAAAACAGGAAAAATCAAGAGCAGTCAAACAAATAATCAACAAACCAGAATTTAATTCAGCATATATTCAATTGACAGAATTAATAACTAAAAAAATAGAACACCC
>CAYGVK010000059.1:0-3248 GCA_964353375.1 Candidatus Woesearchaeota archaeon | reverse complement strand
CGGACATGTGATTTTTCCTCTTATTGAATCATCAATTGCAATTCCACCACATTCAGTGCAAATATTAATAATAACTTTATCTGAATCATATCTTTCTTTTAATAATAATGAAGCACCATGTGCAACCAATGCTTGTTGTTCCATTTCTCCCAATCGTAATGCTCCTCCTTTTGCCCTTCCTTCAATTGGCTGTCTTGTTAATAATGCAATTTTTCCAGAAGCACGGGCATGTATTTTATTGCTTACCATATATTTTAATTTCAAGTAATACATGTTTCCAATATAAATTTTAACATCCATCATTTCTCCTGTTGTTCCATTATACAAAGTTTCTTTTCCATCAAATCTAAATCCTAATATTTTTAACTGAGATTCTAAATCTTCTATTGTTTGTCCTGAAAATCCTGTTCCATCCATTATTTTTCCTGACAAACTGCCCACTTTTCCTGCTAATAATTCAATTAAATAACCAACAGTCATTCTACCAGGAATACTATGTGGATTAAACAAAATATCTGGTTTCATACCTTTTGAAGTAAAAGGCATATCATTTTCAGGAACAATAGCACCTATAACTCCTTTTTGCCCATGTGATGTTGCAAATTTGTCTCCTAATTCAGGAATTCTCTGGTCTCTTGTTTTTACTTGGACTATTTTGTTTCCTTGGTCATCCTGAGTAACAAAAACAGCATCTATAGTTCCTTCTTCTTCTTGTCTAATAACAGCACTTGCTTCTTTTTTAGATTTTATTGAAATTTCTCTTACCTCAGATAAGAATTTTGGTGGGCTTGTTTTTCCAATCACAACCTCTCCTGCATTCAATTTTGCTTCAGGATAAGAAATACCATCATCTTCTAAAAATCTATAACTTTCTTCTAATCTATATCCAGAAACATCTTTTTCAGGTATTGTAATTTCATCTCTCAATCCTCCTGGATAATTTAATTCAATAGAATCATATGGCCTAAAATAAGTGCTTCTTCCTAATCCTCTGTCAACACTTCCTTGATTTAATATTAATGCATCTTCTATATTATAACCTTGATGAGTCATAACAGCCATAACAACATTTTGCCCTGCTGGATTAATACTTAATGTATCATAAACAAAACTTCTTACAATTGGTTTTTGAGGATAATGCAAAATACTTACATCTGTATCTAATCTGCACATAAAATTAGTAGCATATAATCCCAGGGCTTGTTTATAGCTCTTGCTTCCTTTTATTAATTTTGCACAGGAGTTGTGATTTACATAAGGGACAAGAGAAGTAACAACTCCTAATAAATCAATTCTGTCAATTTCCAAATGACTATTTTCAGGAGTTAAATCTTTTTCTTCTAAAGCAACTAAGGCATTTTCCTCTTCAGCAGCATCTAGATATTCTATTACCCCTTGTTGTAATAAATCATTCCATGTCAATGCACCTTTTCTTAATAACTCTATATGCTCATCATTAAACATTGACTTTCCATTTTTAATTATTATCAAAGGCCTGAGAACTCTTCCCATTTCAGTAGATAACAAAACATTGTCAAGTGTTTTATTATACATTATGCTCAATTCAATTGGAAGTTCTCCTTGTCTTCTTTTTTCCTTTAATTTTTCAACAAATTCTTTTGGATTATTAATATGCCCTATAAATCTTCCATTATAAAAAATATCATTTCCAGGACTTTCTAATCCCCTTTTCACTCCAAAACTTTCTAATAATTTCTTGAATTTTTCATCATCTACCTGGTTAATAGTAGATATCCTTGCTAAAATAGCAAGATTTTTTCTTAAACCAATTTCAGTTCCTTCAGGAGTTTCTATAGGACAAAATCTTCCATAATGAGTTGGATGTAATGTCCTTGCTAAAAAATTCTCTTGCTCACCAGGCAGCATGCTTGAAACTCTCTGCAACTGAGATAAAATAGCAAGATAATTTGTTTTATCCATGTTTTGAGTAACTCCCGATCTTTCTCCAATCCAGTTTCCTGTTGCTATTGCACTTTCAACTCTATGTGTAAACAAAGTAGACTTAGCAATTGTTTTAATAGAATAAAATTTTTTTCTTTTCTTGATTTTCTGTAAAGAATGCCTTATATCTCTTATTAAAATATTTAAATTAACCCTAAATAAATCTGAAAGCAAATCTCCACAAAGTCTTATTCTTTTATTTGCATAATGGTCTTTGTCAGTAAGTTGATCTGGATTTTCTTTGGCTATTAAAAATTGCTTGATAAACTTGCATAATGTAATTGCTTTTTCAATTCTATGCTCTTTTTTTAATCCAATATGAGGCAAGAAATAAGAATCAATTCTTTGCTTTATTCTGTCTAAAATTTCTTTTTGGGTTCCTTGAAGAGACGTTTTTTCAGCAATATACAACATTGCCTGTTCAGGAGTTTGAATATCTTTAAACTCATATAAATTAACAATCAAAGAATCATTTTCTTTTCCAGTATAATCTGCAATTTCTTTTTCTTTTATTAAACCTAATGCTTTTAATATAATTATGATTGGTATGTTCTTAAACCTACTAAAAGAAATTTCAACTATACCTTCAGAAGTGTCTGTTATTGATATTGGAATTCTATAACTTCCTCTTTTAGAAAATAATCTTAACATAATACCTTTTTTTGTTTTTTCAATAAAGGGCTGGTTAGCTGCTAAATCTTCAGCCATAACCATCACTCTTTCATTTCCATTAACAATAAAATATCCACCAGGATCTAATGGATCAACATAATTTTTTATAAGTTCTTCTTTGCTTAATCCATCTAAATTGCACGAATTGCTTCTTACTATTATAGGAATTCTTCCAATTTCAACATCATTTGTTTCTAATTGCCCTTCTTGTTTAATTGTGATTTCCAAAGTAACAGGAGCAGAATAAGTTAAATTTCTTAATCTTGCTTCAGCAGGAGTTATAACTGTTGTACTACCATCTGCCTCAACTATATTTGGTTTTCCAACATTTATTTTTCCAAGAGTTATTTCTGTCTCTTCATCATCCTGAATAGTTTCATTTAATTCTTTTGCAATTTCCTGCATCCTTATGCCAATAAAATTATTAAAAGAAGTTATATTTGATTCAACCAGGCTGTGTTGTTCAAGATATTTATTTATAAGCAAATGTTCTTCCTTTTTTTGTTGTTTTTCAATCTGCATTTTATCTTTTTGTTTTTTTATTTATATCTTATTAACTGATAAATATTGTCAAGCTATATCAGTATTCTTCTGTCTCTGTTATTAATGCTATT
>CAYGVK010000058.1:0-3388 GCA_964353375.1 Candidatus Woesearchaeota archaeon | reverse complement strand
GTTTCTCAAATATTATTTTGCTTTAATTAATTCAAAATTGCATTTATTGGTTTTTGCCTGTATTTCTATTTTTTTAATTATTGAATCAATTTCTGATTGCAGTTGTTTAAGATTTGTTCCATGTATAGTCATATTATATTTTCCTGCAGCAATATAAGAAATGCTGCAATTATTATCTTTGCAAGAATTTGATAAAATATCCTTTATTATTGTTATTCCATTTGATGATTTGTTTGAAAGTTTGAATGCTTGTTTAATAGCTTTTAATTTTTCTTTTTTAGATTCTAAAATTTTTAAAATTTGTTCTGCTTCTCCTTTGTTAAAAAAAGAATTCAGGATTTTTGGATTTGTTTTAGCGTCATTAAAGAAATCAACCAAATCATATTCTTCTTGTATTTTCTCCATTATTTTTTCATATTGTGGTGTAACTGTTTTTAAAATAGCTTTTATTGAGTTTGCTTTTGCAAGTTTTTCTAAAAATTCTTTTTTTTCATTAGTTTTTACTCTTCTTAATGATAAATATATATTTTTTTCAGATATGCTAAGTATTTTGCAAACAATTTTTTTCCCAGGGACTACATAATCTCTTAGATTCCTAATTCTTCCAGGAGAAATTTCAGAGGTTGTGATTGTTCCTTCTCCATTATTGTCTATTTTTACAAATACTACTGTTCCTATTATTTTGTCTACTGTGCATTGAACTATTTGCCCTTCTATTAAGTTTTCCATAATTATTTTAAATTTAATTTAGAACTTCAATTATCCTTCCCTTTATATTTGCTTTACCTCCTTTAGGTTCAGCTAAAATCATATCACAAATTAAGCATTTTACTTTTATAGTTGCTCCTTCAAAAATAATCTGCTCATTTTTGCATCCAGGACATCTTACTTTAATAAATCTATATTTCATAGAAATTGAAGTTTTTGTGAGTTTTTAAGGTTTTTGTTTAAATTTTGCTGGGCAAGCAAACATAAGAATATTCTTTAATTATATTAATTGTTTCTATTGTCTTAATTATATCTTTAAATTTTTCCCTTATCTCATTTATTGCAGAGTGGAATTTTTCAAAAGATTCTATTTCAAATTCTGGCTCAAGTTCCCAAGAGCCTACACATTCAACTAGATGAATTATGTTTTTATGATTTTTGCAGTATTCATAAAATTGTTTTAGTTTTTCTTTGTCTGCTTTTTTTAAAGTTATAAAACATTTGAAAAATTTGTATCCTATTTTTTCTAAATCCAATGAAATTCTATAATCATAAATAATTTCCTTTTTTTCAAGATTTCTTATTCTTGAAATTATTGTTTTTTCAGTCATATCTAATTTATCTGCTATATCTACTATGGGGGTTCTTGCATTATTTGCAAGAATTTTTAAAATTTCGATATCTTTTTCATCTATTTCTTGTTTTTTAATTTCTTTTATCCAATATTTTGTTTCTGATTTTTCTTCATGCAAGTATTTTCTATAATAATGAGGAGCCTGAACAAGAATGGAAATTTCTTTATTTACTATATCTTGTCCGAATTTATTCAGCAATTTTTGGTTTATTTCATCAAATTCATTTAAGTTTTTTATTAATAATCCTATAATAAAATCCCATCTTCCGCTTACTTTAGCCTGCCAGTATACTGGCAAGGTTTTTGTAAAATTAATTATTTCTTTTTCTTTTTGCTCTGTGAAATTTTGCAATTGCAAGTAGATTTTATAAGGAGTTAATCCAAGTGATGAAGGAGAAATCATTGCTACAAACTGCCTTATAATGCCTCTTTCTACTAATCTGTTTATTCTGAAATTAATTACATTTTTATGAGCTCGACATTTTTTTGCTATTTGATTAGCTGATTGTCTTGAGTTTTTGTCTAGATAATATAGGATTTTTCTGTCAAGAGAATCTAGATTAATTAATTTATTTTGAGTCATATTGTTCATAATTACCTTTTATTTATAAATATTACTATTTTGCACATAAAATAGCTTAATAAGTTTTATATAATGGTAATTTGTGACTACTCTATGGAGATAAAAATTAAATTATGGAGAAATAAGAGCGAACGTAGGGAAGAAACTGAAAGGCATGAACAAGAGCTTGTTAAACTTATGAGCAATTTTCCAACTAGGCTATATCAAACAAGAAAAGGATCTTTTGTTGATTGGGATGGGAATCCTCAACCAGTTCAAGATTTTCAGAAGGATGGTTGTGTGGATTGCTTGTTTTATGGTGAAAGGGGAAAACCATATGCAGTACAAGATAGAACCCATGATTACGTTAATTTATCTGAAGCAGAGGCAAGATCACTTTTAGGAAGAAATCTTTTTACTGGAGATAAAGTTAGGGATTTTGATACTCTTTTAGGTCTTCCTATTAAAGATAGAATACGTATTTTGTTAAGAGCAGCTTCTACTGCTACTGATGCTGATTTATGGTATAATTACCGAACAGTTGCTCATGGTTATAATGCTTTTGCTATAGGTAATATTGATAGAGAAAAAGTTAAAAGACATGTAGATTCTGGTCTTGAGGTTTTTTTAATTTTAACTTGTAAGAAGGAGGAAAATGAAGATGGCATATGAAAAAAGATATATTGGATTTATAGATGTAACTAGAGATATAATAAAAGAAAAAGGATTGCCAGAGGATTCTTGGGAAGAGGCTACAGGACATAATAGCTTGGGAAATGATAATCGGGCTTTTTGTATTGCAAAAGAAATTAAGCCAAGAGGTGGAAGAATTTGGCAGGGAATTTATTCTCATCCTAAAGAAGGTGATCCTCAACCTAAAAATTTATTCAATAAATTGGATGAAGTGGCTAGGTGGATTGTTCATAACTATCAACACGAAGATTATTATAGTGAACAAGAAATTGATCCTAAAAAAGTTCCTTTACCTAGAGAAGAAAGAGTAGTGGCCTTACCTCCTTTTTCTGAATTAGATATGCGATTTGTTAGAGATCCTGAAAAACCTTATGTTATTTGGGATGCTCTTAAGCATTTTTGGAAGAAGGATGGCGCTAATGGCTATGGATCAACTTTAAGAGATGAATCTGGATCATATCTAGCAAACCATTATTATATTGTTTTAAATGGCAATCAAAGTCAATTAGGAGATATAATTGATTATCTTCTAGATAAACGATTTTCACGCTATTGCCATATTTCTGATGAAGATTGGTGGCCCCGCCATAGAGAAGAATATAGTGAAGATAGGAGAATAATAAAATTAGGATTAGAGCTAGATGTAAATTGTTTATTGCCTAAAGTTTTGAAAGAAGTTAGAGAAGAACAAGTTAAAAGAGTTTTATTGAATAATAATATTAAAGCAACCCAATAGACAAGTTTAAATTCTCTTATTTTAAATCTTAATCAATTCAATATCTAATTTCTTT
>CAYGVK010000057.1:0-3652 GCA_964353375.1 Candidatus Woesearchaeota archaeon | reverse complement strand
TTCATTTTAAGTTAATTAAATTATTGGCGGAAGAAACAAACCACAGTCCAACAAGATAACATCATCTTTAAGCTCGACAGCACTCATATTCTTGCCTACTTCATTAAAACCACCAATTCCATAAATCTTCATTTTTCTTTTTACTTTTTGTTTTTATTTTTATTATCTTTTATCATTAATATATAATTTTCCTTGTTTATTACTCTACGCACAAGCCTGCTCATTGTTTATTTTATTTTAGTTTCTTAAACTTGCTCAGCTCTCCTCTTACTTTATAGCTTATTGATGCTTATAATTTTTTATTATTTTATGAGTTTCTTTGTTTGTTCTCTAATTTATATAAGAATTTTGATTTAAATATGTTTTTAGTTAGATTTTTATATCTAATTTACTATAAGTTGGTATGAAAAAATGGGTGATTGTTTGTGAAATAATTTTAATTATAATTTTGATTATATTTCTTGGAATAAAGGCTTATGAATGGTATGAATCAAAATATGCTTGTACAATTGGTAATACCATTAATTGCAATAAAAATTGTAATACTGATAATGATTGTAAATTTGGAGGATGTCAATGTATTAATAATAAAGAAAAAATGAAAATGTGTACAGGAATTTTTATTAAAATGTGTGTTTTTCCTAACTGTCTAGCAGGAGAATGTAAATGTATAAATAATAAATGTGAATTTGTTCAATCAACCAATATAGGATTAATATGAAAATCATAAGAAAAAAAGGTTTGGAAAAAATGAAAATACATCATAATAAAAAATTATTTTGGATTATAATTATATTAATAATATTATTAATACTTTTATTAATATTCATGAAAAGATAGGTAATAAAATATCTGTAATCAAATATAATCTCGCGGCAAAAGTGAAATAATATTGTTTGAAGGAAACCCCGAGTTCGCGTGATAATGTATAAGATTAATAAATAAAAAAGAATAAAATAAAAAATGAAACCATTAAAACCAAGCCATAGAGAAAGAAAAAGATATTTGTTAATAAAAGGAAAAGATGCAGATAAAAAAACAATTGAAGAAGTTATTTTAGAATTTATAGGTGTTTTAGGCTATGCAAAATCAAGTCCGCAATTTATTTCTCAAAAGCCATTAATATTGGCTGTAAACAGAAAATCATTAAACTTAATAAGAGCAAGTTTTGTTAGTTCTGATAAAGATGTCCAGATTACAAGAGTAAGCGGAAGTATTAAAGGGTTGAAGTAATTATCTAAAAGGATTATATTTTATAACATAATTCCATATTGTCACTAATCCGCCCCCTATATTTCCTACAATTCTTTTTAATATGGAAGGTCTAAGTTGTTTTCTTTCTTGATTAAGTTCTTCATCACTAACACATCTTTGATGTTGAAATATTTCCTTTTTTGAATAAACAGTTCGACGGTCTGCATCTCTATTTTCATCCATAAAATTTTTAGGTATGATTAATTTATAAAAATATATGCAATTAAACAGGATTATTTTTTATAAAATCTTTTAAATTTTGAGTAGCAAAATTTAAAAACCCAGATTTCTTAAAGATTTAGAGGAAGTAAATAAAAGTGTTTGAACCAAAGGAGAAATTCTTTGATTATTCCCTTGGAAAGAACACAGGCAAATTAAAATGGAAATTCCAGATATGCAGCACCAAATAATGGGTTATGACAGAAGCGCAACTATGTTTTCTCCTGATGGACATATACTCCAGGTAGAATATGCTGAAAAAACAGTTAGACTTGGAAGTGCAAGTATTGGTTTTATATGTTTAGATGGAGTTGTTATTATAGCAGATAAAGGAGTTAAAGATGAATTAATTATTCCTGAATCAGCAGATAAAATATATGAAATTGATGAACACATAATTGCATCATCTGCAGGAATCTCAAGTGATGCAAGAGTTTTGATTGACCAGGCAAGACTTATTGCCCAGCAGCACAAAGTTACATATGACAGCCCTATTGATGTAGAATCTGTAATAAGAGAAATCTCTAATATAAAACAACAATATACTCAACATCCAGGAGTAAGGCCATTTGGAGTTGCTATAATGGTTGCTGGAAAAAACCAAGAGCAAGGAAAATTATATGTAAGTGATATTTCAGGAAACTATTTTGAATATAAAGCAATTGCAGTTGGTGAAAATGATGAAAAAATAAAAGATATCTTAAGAAAAAGATATAAAAAAGACATTAAGATTGAAGAGGCAATAAGATTGGGATTAAAAATCTTTAAAGAGATTCTTGGAAATAATTTTGATATTAGAAGATTTGATATTGTTTATATTAAAGAAAACAAATTAAAAAGATTAAAGCAAGGAGAAATAGAGAAATATAATTAATATGGATACATTAGTAAGATTAAGAGTTGGAAGCAAGATTTTTGAAACTATGGTTGATTTGGAAAAAGCAATGAAATTAAAGAAAGGAGGAATTGTTTCAATCAGCGACGTTATAACAGACAAGGCAATTTATCATGATTTAAAAAAAGGCTTAAGAGTAAGCAGTGAAGATTTACAAAAAGCTTTTAACACAACTGAATTGAATTCTATTGTTGAACAAATTGTTAAAAAAGGAAATATTGAAACAAGCCAAGAATACAGAGATGAGGCTTTAGAAACCAAAAAGAAACAAATTATTGATTTTTATTTAAGAAATGCTGTTGATGCATGGACTTTAAGAGCTTTTACACCAGATATAATCAGCAGTGCAATTAAAGAATCAGGAATTAGAATTGACAAGCAAGCTATTGAAAAACAAATTCCAGGAATAACAGAAGCTTTGTCAAAAGTAATTCCTCTTAAAATAGAAACAAAAAAACTTATGATTAAAATACCTGCTGTACACACAGGAAAAGCATATGGATTGATACAAGATTATAAAGAAAAAGAAGAATGGCTTTCAGACGGAAGCTTGCAGGTTGTATTAAATATTCCAATAGGATTACAGTCTGATTTTTATGATAAATTAAATTCAATAACACATGGAAGTGCAATTACAAAGGAGATGAAAGCATAAAATGACAACAGAAGATAAAACCAAAGAAAAAAGAAAATTAGTAATACCTGGAGAAATTATTTCAAGCAATGCTGACTTGCTTCCAGGAGATTTTGTAAGAAAAGAAGGAAATGACTTGATTGCAATGAGATATGGCTTGGCAGAAGAAGACGGAAGAGTCATTAAAATAATTCCTGTCTCAGGTGTTTATGATCCAAGAAGAGGAAATGTAGTTATTGGAAGAGTAGAGGACATAACATACAATGGATGGATTATAAATATAGATGCTCCTTATCAAGCATTTTTGTCTTTGCAGGAATGCAAAAAATATATTCATTCAAGTGAAATTGAAGATTATGCAGATATAGGAGACATGATTAATGCAAAAATATTTTCAGTAAAAAGAAAAGGAATTGATCTAACCTTAAAGTCAAAAGGCTTGGGAGTTTTAGAGGGTGGAAGAATAATCAAAATAAATCCTTACAAAGTTCCAAGAGTAATTGGAAGAGGAGGAAGCATGATTAATATGATTAAAGATGAAACAAATACTATAATAACTGTTGGACAAAATGGATATATATGGATTAAAAGTGATAATCCTGACAATGAAAGAAAAGCAGAAGAAGCAATTATGCTTGTTGTTAAACAAG
>CAYGVK010000056.1:0-3788 GCA_964353375.1 Candidatus Woesearchaeota archaeon | reverse complement strand
TGGTTTAAAACCTGTTCACAGAAGAATCCTTTATGCAATGAAATTAATGGGATTAGATAAAGGAATGACTAAAAAATGTGCGAGAATTATAGGAGATACTATGGGAAAGTTTCATCCACATGGAAACTTGGCTATTTATAATGCATTAGTAAGAATGGCTCAGGATTTTTCATTAAGATATCCTTTAATTATTGGGCAAGGGAATTTTGGAAGTATGGATGGAGATCCTCCTGCTGCTGAAAGATATACAGAAGCAAAACTTGCAAAAATTTCAAATGAATTATTGCAAGATATTGAAAAAGATACTGTTAAGTTTGTTCCTAATTTTGATAATTCATTGAAGGAACCTATTGTTTTGCCTGGAAAAGTTCCTAATTTATTAATTAATGGAAGTTCTGGAATAGCTGTTGGAATGACAACAAATATTCCCCCACATAATTTAAATGAAATATGTGATGCTATAATTAAAATTATAGACAAGCCATCTATTAATATAGATGATTTATTGGAAATTGTAAAAGGGCCTGATTTTCCAACAGGAGGAAGCATTGTTTCTGAAAATTTAAAAGAACTTTATGAAAAAGGAAAAGGTGGAATTGTTTTAAGAGGAAAAATAACAACAGAAGAAAGCAAGAATAGAGAGTTAGTTGTTATAACAGAAATTCCATATCAGGTTAATAAATCTGATTTAGTAAAACAAATAGCAGAACTTGCAAGAGACAAGAAATTAACAGACGTTACAGATATAAGAGATGAATCTTCAAAAGGAAAAGTAAGAGTTGTTATTGAATTAAAAAAAGGCTCTAATACTCAGTTTACAATTAACAGATTATATAAATCAACAAAATTACAAACTAAATTTGATGCTGTTTTAGTTGCTTTAGTTTCAGGTGTTCCTAAGCAGTTGAATTTAAGGCAGATTTTAGATTGTTATGTTATTTATAGAAGAAAAATAGTAAGAAAGAGGACAGATTATGACTTGAGAAAAGCTGAGGCAAGAGAACATATTGTTAAAGGACTTTTAATTGCTTTAAAAAATTTAGATGAAGTAATTAACTTAATCAAAAAAAGCAAGTTAATTACAGAAGCTTCAGAGGGTTTGCAGAAAAAGTTTAATTTAACTAAAAAGCAGGCAGAAGCTATTTTAGAAATTACATTAAAACAATTAACTAGTTTAGAACACGAAAAATTAAAAAAAGAAGAACAAGATTTATTAGAAAAAATAGAAAAACTTAAGAAAATCTTGGGAGATGAAAAAGAAATTCTTAAAATTATTAAATCAGAATTAAATGATTTGAAAAAGAATTACGGAGATGCAAGAAGAACATCTGTTATTAAAACAATAAAAGAAATTAAAGAAAAAGACTTGGTTATGAAACAAGATGTTGTTATTACTGTAACAAATAAAGGTTATATTAAAAGAATGCCATTTAAAACATATCATGAGCAAAAAAGAGGGGGAAAAGGAGTTATTGGAACAGAGCTTGCAACAGAAGATTTTGTAAGGCAAATAATATCTTGTTCAACACATGATAATTTATTATTATTTACTTCAAGAGGAAGATTGTTTTGGTTAAAAGCATATAAAGTTCCTGAAACACAAAGATATGGAAAAGGACAGGCAATTGTTAATTTATTAAATATTAAAGATGATTCAATAACAAATGTAATTGCTGTTAAGGAATTTAAAGATTATTTATTTATGGCTACAAGAAAAGGAATGGTTAAGAAAATCAGTTTAAAGATGTTTGAAAAACCAAGAAATGCAGGTGTTAGAATTATTAAATTGCCTTTAGATAATTCAGATACTGTTGTTGATGTTAAAGAAGTTAAAGAAAAGCAAAAAGTTATGTTAATGTCAAAGAAAGGGCAGGCAATTAAGTTTAGTTCAGATGAAGTAAGAAACATGGGAAGAGCAAGTTATGGTGTTACAGGAATTAAATTAGATAATGATGAAGTTGTAAGTTTGGAGATTATTGAGGATGAAAATAATAGCATATTAACAATAACTGAAAAAGGTTATGGAAAAAGAAGCAGAATAGAAGATTATAGATATACTGCAAGAGCAGGAAAAGGTGTTATTAATCTGAAAGCAACTGAGAAAACAGGGAAGGTTGTTACAACATGCTTGATAAAAAACAATGAAAATATTGTTGTGACAACACAAAAAGGAATGGCAATAAGAACATCAACAAAAGCAATAAGAGTTATGGGGAGAGCAACTCAGGGTGTTAGAATTATAAACCTCAAGCCAGGTGACAGAGTTAGTGATATGGCGAAGTTGGCTGAGCTGGAAGTTGATGCGGTTGAGGAATAGAATTTCCATTCAAAATAAACCCATCTACTCTATCTAAAGCTTGCATTAATTCTTGATATGGAATTACTTCTGGAATTACAAGATCAAAACTATTAACAGAACCATTTGGTTTATAGATTACAGATGTTCCATTTAAACGAGGACTATCAAGAAAACTTGCAACAATTTCATCTCCTTGTTTTAATCTGTCTTCTATACTTTTTAATCCATTTATTCTATGATTAGCAAAACCCCAAAAATTAATTAACATACCTAATGGTTTCTGTCCCGTCGGTGGAGGTTCATCTGAATCCTCAGAATGGTTTGATGTAAATATTACTCTACGCATCTTTTTTATATACAAAACTTTGTACAATCAAACTTTAAGAAGTTATTGTTTATATATTTTTCTGTTTTTTTTGTTGTTTAAGCATTAACAACTGCTGTAGAAGCTGGTGCTGGTTGAGGGGCATTTTCAACCCTCCCTTCTAAAACATATGTATGAACCCTTTCCGCTCTTTCATGAATTTCTTCATAAGGAATTTTTCGTTTAGCGACTAATTTAAGGTCAATATACCACCCTAAAAAACCATTAGCAAAAGGTAGAATGATAGCTTCTTCTTGAGTTCCATACTTTCTACCCATAACAGGGCGATCTATCCAATGAGCATCTGGAGTAACTTCACTTCCTAGAAATATATTGAACACAGATGTAAGATCACTTAGCCTTCTAGATATTGTTTTACGATCTTTTGGTGCAATCTCTGGTTTAAAGTTAAATCTTACTCTTGCAACTGTTCCTGTATTTCTTGAATTTGTTCTATATGTTATTCTAAACATACTTTTTAATAAATAATTGTATATTTAAAGAAATCTGTGATAGAAAATAATTATAGTTTCTTAAATAATCTCCCCAAAACCAATTAATCTCCAATGAGATTTGAGATTTCTTGCAATTCCTAAATTGCTTCCTTTGATTGGAACAACTGGAATCTTGAGAAGGAGTTCAATTTGGTTATTGTTTTTATCTATTCTTTTTATCATTCCTACTGTTATAGAAGTATTTATGCTTAACATAATATTTTCACTTGGCTTTAAATCTTCTGTCTTAATTTTTTCTCCTATTCCATAAACTTCAGGAAATAATTTATATTTTACTTTAATCATATCTGTTATTTGTGGAAGATTATTAGGAAGAGAAGCAATACAACCTGATAATGAATCTGCTTTTGTTAAAATATTATCTAATTCTGTTTCAAAAGCAAGGCTTCCTCCTGGTGTTGCCTGATTTATTTTATAACTTCCTCTGTAAATAGAAGTTATTTTTGTTTTTATAGTAGTATATACTTGCTGATTTGCTTTTGTTTCAAATAAACCTGGTTTGATTTCAATTTCATCTCCTATTTTTAAAATGCCTTTTTTTAATATTCCTGCAATCACTCCTCCTTTTAAATTTTCAATTTTAGTTCCTGGCCTATTTACATCAAAACTT
>CAYGVK010000055.1:0-3879 GCA_964353375.1 Candidatus Woesearchaeota archaeon | reverse complement strand
CTATCAAAAGTTGCTTCATTAATTATATTCTCTTGAGTAACATGTCTATGTTCAGATCTATATCTATCTGTTTCTACTGTATAATAAACTTCATACCATCTTACCATAAAATAAGAAATCAAGAAATATATAATTTTCTATATTGCAGAGCTATTGTTACTTTTTAAGATAGTGAATATAAAATTGAAAACATTTAAAAACCCTTAAAATCTTTTCAAGATAACTAAATCTAAGATATTCAAATGAAAGAGGACGAAATAACTGAAGAAGAATATTCTGAAAAAGAACCAGCTGAAGATGAAATGAATGAAGAAGAAGAATCAGCTGAAGATGAAGATTTTGAGTAAATAATTTTTTATTTTTTAATTCTATTTTTTATTTTATTTCTAAATTAACATTATTATTTAACTCATCAATTTCTTTAATTAAATTATCACTATCAATTTTAATATCAATATTATCAGATGTTCGTGAACTGAGTTTAAGATTCTGTATCTTCAAGTTTGTTTTTGCACCAGGTTTTACATCTCCTAACTTAAATTCTTCAATTTCCTTGTTTTCATCATAAACTGTTAAAATAACATTTTCAGCAGTTATTAAACCAGAATTTCCAACACTTATAGTAAAATCAAGATATCTTCCGCTTTTCTCTCCAGATACATCTACAAAATACAAGTCAGCCAAAGCTTCTTGAGAATATAAAATCTTTAAATCATTTATAATTGATTCATCTAATTTTTGTTTGCAGTTTTGCAATATAGGATACATTAAACTCTCTTCATTAGCTGAATGATCAAAACCCAAAACATGTGCTAGCTCGTGCAATTCAACAATTGGCCAATTGCATTTAGTATTACTATCATATAATTTAATTGTCCTGTTTTCTAGAATTGCATATCTTTCAGTTGGAACATAAAATCCTCCTCCGCCTTCTCCTGCAATATAAGAACCTATATCTTCAGCAGAATGCATTTCATTTATACATGAAACTTCTACATCAACATTCCCAGTAGAAAGATAAAAAGAAATAATTCCTGTCCTGTCTCTAATAATATCAAAAGCCTCTTTTACTCTTTCTACTTTATCATCATCGCACAAATCATCTATTTTATATGATAACTTATTATTTGCAAATCTCATATTTGAGTAGAACTGCTTTACATTTCCGCTTAAATTAGCTACTTTAAATTCTCCTCCTTTAAAATTAGCAAAAAGATTAACAGACTTGCTAGGAAGATTTTGATATAAAAACCATCCTGCAATTACTAATAAAACCACTAAAATTAAAAATATTAATATTCCAACAGCACTTCCTCTTTTGTATTTTATCTCTCTTCTATAATTTATCTCTTTTCTGTATTTCATCTCTTTTTCATAATTCTCATAATTCATTATTTAAATAAAAAACAAGAGTTTATAAATTTATAAGAAAATAAACTATTTCTTCTTAATCTCTTTTTTCTTTTTATTTTTCATCAGCTCTCTTTGATTAATAAAGATAATAATTGCCACCCCGATTATAAATAACCAATCAACAAAAAAAGTCAAAGCTAAAAATCCAAGAGCAATCATTGACAATATCACAACTTTTATGTTTTTCATATTTATGTTAAGAAAAAGGGTTATTTATTCTTATGGAATACCTTAAAATTATTTATTAATCTTACTACTAGGAGGGACTTTGCCACAATCTCCTTTCCACTTACAGTTACGGCAAATGCCTGAATTATTAGACCATTCATTTGTTCCATAACAGCCTTTTAATAAATGCCTTTGTTTCAATTCGCTTTCAGCCATTAAAGATTTAATATTTAAGGGTTTATATTTACTTATGTGCTCTAGTTTTAGGGTAAAAAATAAGAAAAACGCCCGTACCGAGAATCGAACTCGGGGCTGGACCGCGACAGGGTCCCATGTTAACCACTACACCATACGGGCATGATAATCTTTATTTTTCTGGATTTAAAAAGCTTATCATAGATAATTTTAAGTATAAGTATTCCCTATTTAAAATATGCATATTAAAAGTATTTTTGAGCATGGAGAAAGAATACCTAAAAAATATACAGCAGATGGAATTAATGTAAATCCGAGTTTAGAAATATCAAATATACCTAAAGATGCTAAAAGTCTTGTTTTAATTATAGATGACCCAGATGCACCTTCAGGTGATTGGGTGCATTGGATTGTATGGAATATTTCTCCTTCAACAACTTTAATAAAAGAAAATTCTGTTCCTTTAAACTCTATTCAGGGCATAAATAATTTTGGAACAAATAATTACAAAGGACCAAGCCCTCCTTCAGGAACCCATAGATATATGTTTAAACTTTATGCTTTAAATATAATTTTAAATTTACCAAGAACATCAGAAAAAAAAGATGTTGAAATTGCAATGCAAAAACATATTATAGATAAAGCAATATTACAAGGTAATTATTCTAGAATGTGATTATCTTCTCTTTTTCTTTTTTGCTTTCTTTTTTAAAGCTTGTCTTGCTTTTTTCAAGTTCTTTAATCTTTCTTTCTTAATTTTAGTTTTTTTCTTTAAAGCTTTTTGAGCTTTTTTCAAATTTTTTAATCTTAATTTTCTAAGTTGAACCTTTGTAAGTTTTTTAGGTTTTTTCTTTTTTGCTTTCTTTTTAACTCTTTTTGCTTTTTTCTTTCTTGAAATCTTTGCTTTGTTTTTTGTTTTAATTTCATCTACTTTATCATTAAGCTTTTCTAACTCAATAAAAAGTTCAGCAATTTTTTGATTTATGTCTAATAAACTTCCTCGCAAACCTGTTACATCTGCTCTAACATTTCCAAAAGCATTTCTTATTCCAGACTCAGATACCATAAAAATCCATAGAAAATCCTCTATTTAAATATTTCTATTTGTTGTAATTTAATAGTTATTACATATTTAAAAACAAATAAGAGGTATACCAAAAGATACTACAACCTCAACTTACCTTCTTGCCAGTCTTTTATTATTAACTTGCTTGCCCTGTCTTCATCTAATTCTCCTTTTTTTAACAAAAAACTTTTTTTCTTTGCAACTTCTAAGATAGTTTCATATGGTTCTTCTATTTTAACTTTATAAAAATCTTCAAAATTCTTTTTATTGATATTAAATAATTTAATTACAGCTTCTGCAGCACTTACAGAATCATTTAATCTATCAATTGATTTTGCACTCATTAAAGCCATCTTTGCTTCATCTTGTTTTTCCAAAGGTATAACTCCTGGACTGTCTATTAATTTGATTTCACTTGTTGCTTTAATCCAATGCAAACCATGTGTTGTTCCTGGTCTTTTGCTTACTTTTGTTTTTTTCTTAAAGCTTAATCTATTAATTATAGAAGACTTTCCGACATTTGGATATCCTAAAACTCCTACAACAATATCTCCTATAACTTCTCTTGGTTTTTTCTTAGCTTCATAATAAACCATTTCTCTTTTTCCATATTTTTTAAAAACTTTTCTTATAACATGAAATAAAATTTTTATATTTCCTTTTTTAGTTGAAACAAAAACAACTTCTCCGTGTTTTCTTAATTCATCTGCTTGTTTTTTTAAAAATTTTCTTGAAACTAAGTCAGATTTATTTAAAACAAATATTAATGGCCTGTTAATTTGTTTAATCAATCTTTCAACCTCAGCATTTCTTGTAAGCTCGACTAAACGAGCATCTAATATCTCTAAAACAATATCAGATTCTTTTATAATTCTCTCAATAACATCCCAATATGGTTCCATATTTATTAAAACTAAATTGCATATAAAAACCTACCCCTCTACATAACATTTAAAACCTATTTCTAAATAATATTAACATGTTTAAAAAACCAAAAAAACCAGAATTATTAGCACCTGCAGGTGATTTTCAATGCC
>CAYGVK010000054.1:0-4012 GCA_964353375.1 Candidatus Woesearchaeota archaeon | reverse complement strand
TTCAAGAGTTTTATTTAAATGTTTTAAAAATTCCTAAAGATAAATTTAGGTTTAGAGAATTAAATGAAAAAGAAAGAGCATTTTATAATAAGATTCATTTTGATATTGAAATATTTTTAGAAACTTTAAATGGTTTTAAAGAAGTTGCTGGTTTGCATTATAGGACAGACCATGATTTAAAAGGACACAGCAAGGTTTCTGGAAAAAATTTAGAAGTTTTTTATGAGGATAAGCAAATACTTCCCCATGTTTTAGAATTGAGTTTTGGTGTTGATAGAAATATATGGACTTTATTAGATATTTTTTATAATGTTGGGAAAGAAGGAAGCATGTTTAATTTTTCTGGAAATATAGCACCTGTGAAAGCAGCAATTTTTCCTATTGTGAAAGATGAGAAATTTGTAAAAATTGCTAAAGAGGTATATAGAGGATTAAAATATGAATTTAATGTTGTTTATGATGGATCTGGAAGTTTAGGGAGACGCTACTCTCGAGGCGACGAAATAGGGATTCCAGTAGCAATCACAATCGATGGGGATACCATTAAAGATAAAACAGCCACCCTACGTGATAGAGATACAACAGAACAGATAAGAGTTAAGATATCTGATTTAAAAGATATTTTAAGAAAATTACTAAGTAATGAGATTGAGTTTGAAAAAGCTGGAAAAATTGTTGAGACTAGGAAAAAAGTAAATATAAATTTATAAAAGTGGACCTAGTGAGAATCGAACTCACATCTTTCGACTGCCAGCCGAATATAATAAAACCATTATACTATAGGCCCTTGAGTTTCTAAAAATAGATAAAATTTATTTATATCTTTTTCATTTAAATGTATAAATATTAGTTTAGCATCTAGATTCTTTTCTTCTATTAATTCTTTTATTTTATAACTTGTCCAATTACAGAATGAGTTAGTTGGTTTATCTGATATAGAAAAAGGAGGATTTTTTGGCGTATATAGATTAAAAGAGTCTTTTCCATTTAGATTTATCTTTTTTGTTTTGTTAAACTGGTTAATTATTAATTTTTCAAAATGAGAAGAATCTCTGCTTTTAGCAACCCCAATAATAATTTTGGGTTTGTTTATTAATATTTTTTTAGAGAATAAAAGAAAATCTTGCTTTAGTTTTCCAAATATAAATGCTTTTGGAATTTTTTCTTTGAATGGGCATGTTCTAAATGTATAAATTAAAGTTTTCATATCTAATTATATTCTGGATAATTAATAAATTTATCATATCCTTGCTATAGTTAATTTTTTAAACTCTTTATTTTTAATATTAACATGATATTTTTATATACAGGAACAGAAATAGAAAGTGCTATGGGTACAGGATTAATTGCACTGCCTTTTTTGATTTTATTTGGAATATTATTTTTAGGTTTAGCTATCTTAGCTTTTCTTTTTTGGATATTTATGATATTGGATTGTGCTAAAAGAAAGTTCAAGCATGAAAATGATAAAATTGTCTGGATTTTAGTCATTGTTTTATTGCATTGGATTGGAGCTTTAATATATTATTTTGCTATAAGGCAAAAATATGGAAAAGCTAAATAAAATTTATTTAAAGTAAATAAATCTTTAAAAAGTTTGATTTTTTAAATTGAATATGGAAAATTGTGTTTTTTGCAAGATTATTAAAGGAGAAATTAAATCAGATAAAATTTATGATGATGATAATTTCTTTTCTATATTAGATATTAATCCTAAAGCAAAAGGGCATTCTCTTGTTATAAGTAAAAAGCATTTTAAGACTTTATTAGATATGCCTGATAGTTTAGGAAATGAATTTTTACAAGCTATTAAAAAAGTTGCATTAAAATTAATAAAAGAAGGAAAAGCACAAGGTTTTAATGTTATTATTAGTAATTATAACGTTGCAGGACAAGAAATTGAACATGTTCATGCTCACATTATTCCTAGAAAGAAAGATGATGGTTTGAGAATGATTGCTTAAAATGTGGTATCCTGAAGATAAAAAAGAGCTTGAAAGAGATTTAAATGATTATTTAAAATCTGATTTAAAAGTTAATAAGAAAATTCATGGTTTAATTGTTCCTCATGCTGGTTATGAGTTTTCAGGCAAAATTGCTGGAAAAGCTTTTTCTTTATTGAAAAATTTAAAATCAAAACCTGAAAAAGCAGTTATAATAGGGCCAAGCCATTATGTTTATTTAAAAGATGCTGTTACTTCTAATACTGAATTTAAGACCCCTTTAGGAAAAATGAAATTGTTTAATACTGGTTTTGAAGAAGCAAACATAATTCAAGAGCATTCAATTGCAAATCAAATTCCTTTTTTGCAAAAATTAGGGATGAAAGAAGTAATGGCTTTAATGATAGGAGAAATTTCAAATGAAAAAGCAAAAGAAATTGCTGACGAACTTTTTAAGATTAATTCTTTATATGTTTTTTCCAGTGATTTAAGTCATTTTTTACCTTATGAAAAAGCGAAAATAATTGACAAACAAACAATAAAAATTATTGAAAATTTAGATTTTAATGATTTTAATAAACTTGATGCATGCGGAGTAAATGGGTTATTAGTTTTATTTTATCTATGTAAACTATTGAATACAAAACCTAAATTAATTGAATATAAAAATTCAGGAGATATTATAGGAGATAAATCAGGAGTTGTAGGATATGCAAGTTTTTGGTTTTAACTTTCTATTAAAATTATACTAAGAATTCCTAATGCAATTCCTAACTTATTTATTAAGGACAAATTTTCCTTGAAAATTAGAATCCCTACTAAAGCAATAATTATTAAATTTAAAATAGTAAATATAGAAATTGCTTTTGATAATAACTCATATTTTAAAGAAATAGCCCAAAAAACACTTCCAATAAAATAAATTAACAACCCTATTATAAGCAGAATATTTTTATTTTGAATTGTCCATTTTTTAAAGAATATATCTCCAGTAACTTCGAGTAAAACTGCTATTGCAATTAGAATTATAAAAATCGTTTTAATTTCTATTATACTCATAGATAAATTTATGTATTAGGAGTATTTATTTGTTATTATGAAAGAAGCTGTTTTATATGAAAAAATTGGAAAAGGCAAGGAGAAAAAGGTAAGATGCTTGGCGTGTGCACATAAATGCATTATAGGAAATGATAAAACAGGTATATGTGGTGTTAGGAAAAACATTAATGGAAAATTATTCTTGTTAGTTTATGGAAAAGTTGTAAGCATGAATGTAGATCCAATTGAAAAAAAACCACTATATCATTTTTTGCCAGGCTCAAAATCTTTTTCAATAGGGACAGTAGGATGTAATTTTAGATGCGATTGGTGTCAAAATTTTGATATTTCACAAGCTTCAAAAAAAGGGATTATAACAGGAAAAGATATTTCTTGTGAAGAAATTGTTGAAAAAGCTTTGGAAAATAATTGTAAAAGCATTTCTTATACTTATAATGAGCCTGCAATTTTTATTGAATTTGTAAAAGATGTTGCTAAACTTGCAAAAAAAAGAGGTTTAAAAAATATATTAGTTACAAATGGCTATTTAAGCAAAGAATGTTTTGATTATATTTCTGATTATATTGAGGCAATGAATATTGATTTAAAATCTTTTAATAACAATTTTTATAAAAAATATTGTGGAACAACATTAAAACCTGTTTTAGAAACTATAAAAAGAGCTTATGGAAAAGGAATTCATATCGAAATTACAACTTTAATAATTCTTGGATTAAATGATTCTGATAAAGAGTTAGAAAAAATTGCTAAGTTTATAGCTTCTTTAAATAATAAAATACCATGGCATATTTCAAGATTTTTTCCAATGTATAAAATGTTAGATAAAAAAATAACTCCTATTGAAACATTAGAAAAAGCTTATAAAATAGGCAAGAAATATCTAAAATATATTCATATGGGAAATGTATAATGGAAGAACTTTTAAATTTAGCAAGAGAAAGTTTAATAGCTTATTTTAAAAATAAAGAAGTTAAAGTTTCTGAAGAAATTAAAAAAAAATTTAAAGAAAA
>CAYGVK010000053.1:0-4015 GCA_964353375.1 Candidatus Woesearchaeota archaeon | reverse complement strand
CTTTAGTAAATGAATCACAAAACAAATGAACAGAATAACCTAAAAAAAATCCTAAGCAAGCAACAGGCCAAAAATAAGCTAAAACAATTGAAACTGCTATTGCAAATGTAAAACTATGTATAAAGCCCCTGTGTTTAACAAAAAAGTGCAATGGTTTTAAGTACCATTTTCTTCCGATATTTGAAAAACCTGAATCAATATCAGGTAAAACACTTGCTACTAACAAAACTCCTATAAAAACCCATTTGTTAGCAATATATCTTATGAATAAAATAATCAAAAGCACTGCAAATGCCAGATGTGTTCTTATTAACATTTTTCACCTTTTCTTATAATTTATAATACTAAAAAACAAAAGCAATTAATAAACTTTCTTATGCTCAACAATTAATAAATAAATATTAACATAATTTAACATAATAAATGACAACTCATAGAAAACAATAAAAAGGAAACAAGAAATAATAGAGAACAAGAGTAGGACTGATTAATAATATAGATGATATAAAACTAACAAAAAGAGAATATTAACATAATAAATAACAAAGAAGAAATCAACTAAACAGAGTAATAATGTTTAAACATTAATATCAAAAAAACAGCAATTAATAGATAAAAATATAAAAATCTAATTGATTATCGCTCTGCTCGCGAGTCTGCTCGTTGTCCTATATCATTTAGTCTCGCAAACTCGCTCGTGCTCCTGCGCATCGCACTCGCTTATTATAAAAATCAAGCTTTTTCTAATTCTTCCAGTAATTTGTCAATATCCACTTCCTTAATTTCATTAACAATAAATTCATTTCTATCAAACATATTATTTTTTCTGACTTGTCCTATTGCAAAAACTTCTTTCCCCATATAATCATCTCTCTTAGATTGAAATAAATCTGAACTTTCTAATTCTTTTTCAGAGATTAATTTTTTTAATTCATCTGAAAACATAACTGCCCTTATTGTTTCTGTTCCATCATCTAAGACAAAACCCAATAAAACCCTTTTTTCAGGAATAACTTTTCCATGTTCTTCACATTCTCCTATCTCCCCGACTTTCTTTTTGCATGCAGGACAAACATAAAAGAATTTGGGCTCAAACATTTGGACAATTACAGCCCTTGCTGCAACATTATCATTAGTATTAAATTCAATAATGTTTTTATTTATAAGAGGCTTTTCAATAACAATTTCTTTTAAATCTTCATTGGATTTTTTAATTTCAGAAAAGCTTGATAAATGAAGCTCTCCGTTTCTTAAACTTCCATTAGTTATTTCAACACAGTCTCCATTGCAAATTTTATTTCTTACTATTAGTTCAATGTGATTTTCATCCCATAAAACAGTTCTTATATTGCTGGAATTGTCTGCTAAAACAAAACTCGCCACTCTTCCTGCTCTTCCATTTTTATTAAACTCTCTTACAGGAAATAAAGTTATTATTTTTCCAACAACATTGATTTTCCTCATTCCATTAGCTATCTGAGCTATCTTTAGTTTTTGTTTGTCAAAATTAATTCCAAGTTCAGCTGCAATAATCTGGGCAGCACCTTCCCTGCTTATTAAACCAGATAATTTCAAAATCTTTGCTTCTATTTTTCTTTCAATATCTTCTTCATTTAACCCTGAATTAACGCATATAAATTGTACAAGCTGTTTATAATTACCTCTTTCCATTTTTAAATCAAAAATCAGTTATTTATAAGAATTATGTTTGTATATGACATACATATATCATCGCCTTATCAAGCCCGCTTATTAGACTCGCTAATTTCATTCGCTCGTTATCTCTCATATTATTAATATCAGAAAATAATTTAGTAAAAAAGTAGTTAATAGTACAAAAATTATAAAAAAACAAAATTCATTAAATACCAAAATTTATAAATCAACAAAATAAGTAAGAATATGGGAATTGCAGCTGTTAAAATAAAAATTATGCCTAAATCTCCAGATACAGATTTAAATAAACTTGAAAATTCTATAAAACAAGTAATTGAAAAACATAAAGCAATTCAATTAAGATTAGAAACACAGCCTTTAGCTTTTGGTTTAAATGTAATAATTGCTACTTTTGGTTGGGATGAGGATATATCTATAGAAAATCTTGAAAATCAATTAAAAAAAATTTTAGATGTTAATTCTGTAGAAGTCATAGATATAAGAAGAAGTTTTGGATAATCGCTCGCTTCGCTCTTTGCGCAGAGCTCGCTCGCTTTTCATTGTATTATTGCTCGTCGCTCGTTCCACTTGCTCCTCAGATTTTATAATATTATTAATACAAAATCGATTTTTAATTCATTGCATCAAATCTAAGGCGAGCAGAGCGAGTATTTTCATTTAAAGTTGTAAAATAAATAATATTAAATCATCAAAGATTATTTAAATTAACCTTTATTCTTTAAAACATGGATGAAAACCAAATAATAAATATTAAAAAACAATTAATTGCACAACTAGAAAAAACAAATCTTCCTAATAAAGAAGAAATCAAACAAGCTATTAAAGAAATGAACAAAGAGCAATTAAATGAATTTTTAAAACAAAATAAAATAGAAGCAAAGCAATCAGAAGAAAAACAAATAGAATGCATTTTTTGTGAAATTGCAAAAGGAAATGTTCCTTCATATAAAATTGATGAAAACAAAAAAGCAATTGCTGTTTTAGAGATTAATCCACTATCAAAAGGACATGCAATCATTGTTCCTATAAAACATACAAGTATTGAAAAAATTTCAAACTCTGCTTTAAGCTTGTCAAAAAAAGTAGCAAAGAAAATAAAATCAAAACTCAAACCATTAGATATTAAAATTGAAACTTCTGATATACAAGGACATCCTATTATAAATATAATTCCAATTTACAAAAATAAACTTGAAAGAAAAAAACCAAGTGAAGAAGATTTAAAACAATTGCAGGAAAAGCTTAAATCAAAAACAAGAGAAAAAAGAGCACAAAAACCAAAAGAAATAGATTTTTCAAAACTTCCTGAAATAAAAAGAAGAATACCCTAATAAAGCATTTAATCTTTCAGCCCACCTCTTGTAAAGCCTTATTAAATTATATGTTTGCTCTTCACTCTCTCTTTAGTTTTATTAATTATTAGAATTTTTGTTAATAATAACGAGCGAGTGCTATGCGCAGGAGCACGAGCGAGTTTGCGAGACTAAATTAAAAAATAAAAAGATTAAAACAAATTAATAAAAAATATCCAGGAGTATTTCCACAATAAAAACATCAAAACTAAATAACCAATCAAAAAACTTGGTGTAAAAGGTATTCCTTGCTTGATTAAAAAGAGCTTTTTGGTTTTCTTTATAATTATTAATTCTTTTTTACTAACTCCTTCCCAATTAGACTTAATTTTCTTTCCATTAATAAAAACATCTTTATACAACCAGTCTCCTTCTGTGATTTTATCAGCACTAACCTTCTGAATCATGCAGCTTTCTTCAACTGCTTTTGAAAAAACAAATAACAAAGGAGAAAAAAACAAAATTAAACTGACAAATATAAAAGAAGTTTGATTGAGAATAAATGAAAAAATAAACCACAATATGCTGAATATTACAGGAACCCAAAAATAATTTTTATATCTTAAAGCTTGTTTTTTAAATTCTTTTTTAAATTTTTTAAAATTAAAACCAACTAAAATAAAACTATAAAACAGGGCATATATGCTTCCAGCAACTAAAAACAAAATAATAAATCCTCCAAATATTTTTAAGTTTAAAAGCCATGAAACTGAAAAAGGTAAAACAGGCCCTAAACCAATTAATAATTTAGCATCTCCTCCTGCAAACATCCTTGAATAATAAAACAAATTAGCAACTATATAAAAAAATCCAAACCCAATTAATCCATTTAAAATAAAATTATAATCCCAATAAAAAATACTTAAAAACCCTCTGTAAGCCAATGCAATTGCAATTAAAGAAAAATTCCATATATTATCCACTTCTCTTTTTTTAATGTCCTGCAAAACAGCTCCTATAATCCAGATTAAGCCAATTATTAAAAG
>CAYGVK010000052.1:0-4168 GCA_964353375.1 Candidatus Woesearchaeota archaeon | reverse complement strand
TATAAAAGTTGCAAATGGTTGGAATTTAATAAGAAAGAACAAAAAAGTTGTCTTTACATGTTTATTTGTAACTCTTGCAAGTTTGTTAATAAACACTTTTTCATTATTAATATCTTATTATATATTTGGAATTGAGTTAACTTTTATACAAGTATTATTTTTAACATGCATTAATAATTTATCAATTATAATTCTTTTAACTCCTGGAAATTTAGGAATTTCAGAAGCAGTATCTGTTTTTGCTGCTTTAATAATAGGAATAACTCCTGCTCAGTCTTTAAGTGTAGCTATTTTAGGAAGAATAATACAAATGCTTGTTTTCTTTATTCTCGGCCCGATTTTTTCATATAAATTGCTAAGAGGAATGAAAAATGAAAGGAAAAGCTTATAATTATTGCGTAGAAATATATGTATAATAAATCAAATAAATGCTTTTAAATTGAATAACTTAATTAAAAAAGATGGATAGAGAAAAATTAAGGGGAGATTATAATGAAGCATTTGATCAAATGATTGAACTTGCTAATCCTGAAAGTGCAAGGCCGAATTTCTTTGTTGTACATCCTGATTATTTATCTCCCACTATTTCAAACGAAAAATTACCCTTAGGTGACCCAAGAGGAGAATACGAATATTTTAGGGGAATTAAAGAAACTTTAGAAAGAGCGTTATTAAAGGGGAAAATACCTTGTCCTAATTTTTCACATCTTCCACCTTATGTAGAAGAGCTGGTTGAAAAAGATTAATTCAAAACCCTTATTAACTCTTTAATTTTATTCATAAATATAAAGATCAAATTTTAATAATATATTTTAAAAGATAATAAACCTTAAATAAATAAACTAATAATCACTTAGATGGTAAAAGAGAGGTTTATATATTCTATTCAAGGATTTGAACCAGCTGGGAGACAATTAGGAGGATTTGGATTTTCAACTCATTTAGATTTAGAACTTGCAAGAAAAGCAAGGGCAGAGACTCTTTCTGAAAAAGCAGATGAAAATTTTCAAGCCGTGGCTTATGAAATTATAAAAAATTCTGGATTAGATTCTACAGGACTAGAAAAGCATTCTCCTCATTATTTTTTTGTTAAAGATAGTTTCTTATTGCGATTTTGCAAAATTCCAGGAAATGCATGTGAACTGGGTTTAGAGTGGAAAGATATAGACAGATTAAATGATGAACACATGTCTAGGAATTGGCTTACATATAGTCCCCATAATGTTGATAATTCTAGACAAGCTTATGCTCTTCTGTCCCTATGGCTATATTGGGCTGAGACTTTAAAGGTTCTCTTTGGAGATGAAACAGAGAAAAGGTAGTGAAAACCCTTATTAACTCTCAACCTTTGAACTACAATTTTTTGCAGAAAGAGTTTATAAATTCCTGTTTTCTCTATATCAGTAAAAGAAGTGAAAAATGAAACTGCGTAATATTAATTCAAAAAAAGTGATAAAGGCTTTTCAAAAAATTGGATATGTAATCAAATCACAAACAGGAACCCATGTTAAATTAGTTAGATATACTAATGGAGAGAAAAAGACTGCTATTATACCAATACACCATAAAGAAATTCCGCCTGGAACTTTGACAGATATTTTAAATAACCAAGTAAAGATTTCAAGAGAAGAATTTTTTAAATACTATTAAAGGAAGATTCTTGTAGTCATCAAAGGTTTTTCTTTTATTAATAACTCTTTTTTAGAGGGTTCCTCTTCAATCAACATTTTAATAGCTATTTTCAAATTACTAATAGCTTCTTCAGGATTGTCTCCGAAATCACTCATACCTAATTCTTCACACCGAGCTAAGTAAACCATTTTTTCTCCCATATTTTCAGTTAAAATAGATACATTACAACTTAATTCTTTTTCTGCCATCTTAAATAACCTTATATTTATCTTATTTAATTTTAAAGTATAAAGGGTATAAAAACTTAACGAAAGTTATTGTAAGTTTTATTACCCCCTTCTTTTAGTAACATTTAATTATGTCCCAAATTTATCTAAATTATGAAAACACCCATAATTATTATAGTAGTTATAACACTTCTTATTGGAATAATTGGATTTTCTTTATTCTTGCTTAGCACAAATAAAAATAATAATAATAAAACATATTCTGATAATGTTGTTGTGCGTATTATTGATGGAGATACATTTGAACTTGCTTCTGGAGATGTTGTTAGGTTAATATGTGTAGATACTCCTGAAAGCGGAGATGAAGGTTATGATGAAGCAATTAATTTTCTTTCTTCTCTTGTTCTTTACAAAGAAATTAGATTAGAATCAGATATAGATGATAAAGATGCTTATAATAGATTATTAAGATATGTTTATGTTAATGTTACAGATGAAGATGATAATTCTATGAGCGAGATATTTGTAAATAAAGAACTTGTTTTAAATGGCTATGCATCTTTATTTATTTACGGAAATAATACTGCAAAATGTGGAGAGATAAATGAAAACTAAGATTAAAGAAATAATGAAGAATACTTTTTGGTATTTGCTTGTAGTTTATACTTTATTAATTGTTGTTATAAGTTTTGGATTGATTTCAAAATATACTTTGCATTCTGAGATTTTTGCTGTTATAATTGGAATTTTAGGGATTTCTTTGTTAATCAGTAATAATACAAAACATACATACGGGAAAGCTACTTCTCATCTTGCGAAACCTGTAACACATTACAGATATCTATTTTACAGCTTATTTATTTTAGGATTAGTTATTATATTCTTACTTAGAGCAATTCCATATTTTCATAATAATATTCCATTAGGATATGATACAGGAATATACAAATATGCAATTGAAAATGGCTTGCAAAACTTGGATAAATGGGTTTTGCAAAGTGTTGAGCCGGGGTTTCTTTATTTAATGAAATTTTTCTCTTGGATTTTCTCAACTAATTTTATTTTAATATGGCTTTTTATTGGTTTTAATTTATTGCTTGGAATTGCAATTTATTTTTGCACAAAAGAATATTTTAACAAAAAAACAGCATTAATAGCTTTGTTAATTTATGCTGTTTCAATAATTCAGTTAAAAACATTTAGTTATCTATATTATAAAAATATAATAGCTTTATCTTTAATGCTTTTTTCTCTTTATTTTCTGAAAAAGAATAAAAAAATATTATTTGTTATATTTGCAATTTTAACGGGTATAATTCATCGCCCAACATTTTATATTTTTGGGTTATCTTACCTTGCTTATGCTTTTATTTCTCCTTTTTGGTTTGCTGATAATTCTAAATCCGAGAAATTAAGAGCAGAAAAGAAATCAAGAGAAGAGAAGAGTAGCATAAGCTTGAACAATTTTAGATATAACAAATATTATAATTTTAAATTATTAATTAATAATATTATTTTAGGAGTTATAATTCTTTTAAGTGTTGGATTATTTTATATTGGAAAATTTAGACAGGCAATTCTTGTAATGATAAATCCTGTTTTAAGCTCATTTGTAGAAACAGGAACATCTCCTGGAACTTTTATAAGCTTTTTTCAATATCAGTTTTCATCTCTTGCTTACTTGGCTTTTGCTTTAATTGGGTTTTTTTATTTAGCAAAAAATAAAAAGTTTAATATGTTATTTTTTTGGGTATTGATTAATGCAATAATTGTTTATTTCCAGTTTTTCTTTTTTAATAGGTTTATAATTCATTTAGATGTTATTCTAATTATACTTGCCTCTTGCGGATTTTCATTAATTATTGAACATAAAAAGAAATTGGGAGTTTTTATATTAATTTTAATGCTATTAAGTTTAGGGTTTGTAAGCTTTAATGATTCTTTACAACTTAATAATAGAATAACTAATGATGAGCTTTCTGTAATACAATATTTACAAAATACTCCTGAAAATTCCTATGTTATGGCAACTTCTTCATATTATTCTCCATGGCTGCTTGGTTACTCTAATCGCAGGGTTATTGCTCCTGGATTATTTGATTATGATACTCATACAGAACAAGAATGGCAAGTTTTTTGGACAACTTCTGATATAAATGAAATCAAAACATTTATGAATAGGTATAAAAACTCTTATAATGAACAAATTTATATATTTATAGGGCAAAACCAGGAAGACAATATAGAACAATTTAAAGAATGTTTTGACTTATATTATAAAGATACTCAAGAAAAAAACAAAATTTACA
>CAYGVK010000051.1:0-4201 GCA_964353375.1 Candidatus Woesearchaeota archaeon | reverse complement strand
AATTCAACGCGGTGTAAGGGGGATCTCTTTTTGGAAAGAATAATCTTAAAAATTGATGCAGTAATAACAGCTATATTTATTATTCTAGACTTAATTTTATTATTAGCTGGGCTTCAATCTTGGCTATATTAAATAAAATAATTATGAGCTTTTTTAAAAGAAAAAAATAAAAAGTTCAACCCAATAATTTATTTAAACTGATAAATTTAAATTATTTTTATGGCAAATAAAGTAATAGCATGGATTATTGGAGGAATAACAACAACCTTAATGATTATTATATTATTAATAGCTTGGACTGCAATAAGTAATGCCTTAAAAGAAATAGACCCAAATAATCCTGTTATAGGACAAACAATAGATAATTCTAATGAAGCAGTTAATGAAGTAGTATCATGGCATTCTATTATAGGAAGTATTGGAGACATAGTTTTTTTTATTGGGCTTGTTGTCGGAATTATATTTGTTGCAATAAAGATTATAGATGAATATCAATCTTCCCAATATTATATTTATTAGCGAACTTCAAAGATTACAATTAATAATATAAATCAGGACATCACAAAAATTTTCTGAAAAAGGTTATAAACCCCAAAGTACTACTTTTTTTATGGCGAATTCACTTATAGAAGAACTGCCAAAGATTATAGAACGTGGAAAGAAAGAAGCTCAAAAAATCTTAGATGGACTTTCAAAACATAATAGAATTAGTTTACAAACCAACGAAATGGTTTTGCCTTCTAAGGAAAATCAAGGACTTTTTAGAGGACAGGTTAAAGAAATAGGAAATCAAGAATGGTTTAATAGGATGATTTATGGTGATAATCTTTTAGTTATGCAAGCTCTTTTAACCGGAGACTCGTCTTCAGAGCTTCCTTCAATGAGGGGGAAAATCGATTTAATTTATATTGACCCTCCTTTTGATAGTAAAGCAGATTATAGAACTAAAATACATTTAGCTAAGGGGGATATTGAACAAAAACCAGCAGTTATTGAACAATTTGCTTATGCAGACACATGGAAAAATGGAACAGCTTCTTATTTAGAAATGATGATTCCAAGATTAATATTGATGAGAGAATTACTTTCTGATCAAGGAAGTATCTATGTTCATATTGACTGGCATGTTGGGCATTATGTTAAGGTTATAATGGATGAGATTTTTGGGAAACAAAATTTTGTTAATGAAATCGTAATTCGGGCAAGAGAAAAACAAACCCACTCTCAATTTGGAACCATAACTCAGTTATCTAATGCTTATCAAACCACTCTTTTATATAAAAAATGTTCTGAAAAAAAATTCAATTTAATTCATAGACAATTAAAGGAAGTAAGAAAGGAACGCTGGGCTAGTCTTTTAACTAGTCAGGGGGAAAGACCAACTATGATGTTTGAAATTCAGGGTGTTAAACCAAAAAGACCTGATAGATGGAAATGGTCTGAAGATAGAATAAAAATTGCTCTAAAAAATTATGAGCAATATAAGAATAATCTCAAAGCTGCTCCTGTTAATATTGATATTGCAAGAGTCAAAGTTTCACAAGGTTCCAAATATGGTAAGGTTGCAGAGTATTATTTAAGGGAGAGCGGGGCTGAGGAGATATCTAATCTTTGTTGAAAAGGCAAGAAGAGTTGCAGGACATTAGTTAATTTTTTATACTTGGTTCTGATTTTAATAATATGGAGATAAAATGAAACTCTTAAAAAAATTAGGCATAATTTTGATGATTATAGGAATAGCTTTTCAATTCTTAAATATTATAACATATGGCTTATGGGAAATAGATATTGATATTATAGGTGTGCTTATTTTTATTGTTGGATTAGTGATATTTATAATAGGTTTGATAAAGGGAAAGAAAGATAAAGAGAAGAAGGTTAAGAGGAGATAATTTTTTATACTTGCTTCTTATTTGAATGTTATGACACGATTTGTTTTAGACATTGCTTGCAAAAACAGAAAGAATATTGAAAAATTTATCCTGAAAACAAAAAAAGAGCTTGACAACTTTTTTAAAATAAAATTAAGAACACCTTATATTAATTTAATTCAAACAAGAAAAGAGTTTGATTTAATAAGTGGAAGAAAAACAGAAAAATGGGGTGTTGGAAGTGTTTATGAAAGAACTGTTTTTATTTTTGCTCCAGAAGTATTTGATAAAGTATCAAATCACAAAAAAACAGATTTTTGGAACACTCTAAAGCATGAAATGGTACATATATATTATCAATCAATTACTAATAACTATATGCCCGTGTGGTTGAATGAAGGATTAGCTTGTTATCTTGCAAAACAAATTAAAAAACCTTTACAACTAAAAAGAGCTGTTAATGTAATTGCTTATTTTAAAAAATTTGATAAAGATATTTATCACTTAGGATATAATTTTGTAAAACTATTAATTAAGAGATTTGGAAAAGAAAAAATTTTAAAATTAATTAAAACAATAAATTTCAAAACTACCAGACAGAATTTTAATAAAAACTTTAAGAAAATTTATGGATTTGAACTAAATAAAAAAGATTTGATTAAGAGATTAGGATGAAAAAAATTTGGAGTTTAAAACATCCTGAGTGGGGAGATTGGGAAATGGAATGGTCAGATAAAACTGATTTTGAAAAACTAGATAATGTTATAGGTGTTCAGGGATTTGTTTTTAATGATGAGGGAAAATTTTGTATTATCAAACTATCCTGCAAGGAGCAATGGTTAATTACAGGAGGCAAACCTGAAAAATTTGATAAAAGTTTTGAAGATACGCTCATTAGAGAAGTTGATGAAGAAGCAGACTTAGAAATAAAAGATATCAAAAGAGTAGGTTATATGATAAGCTATAAAAAAGACAGCCCTCAAAAAAAAGAATATAGTTTAAGATATGTTGCAAGAATTAAAAAAATAAAGCCTCAAACTATTGATCCTGCATATAATGAGATAACTCAAAGAAAGTTTATCTTTCCAGAAGAATTTGATAAATATTGTGGTTGGGGAGAAAATGGAGATTTTCAAATTAAGAAAGCTTTAAGAAAAAGAGAAAGTATAAAGAAATTAAGGGAGATAAAATGATAGAAGTAGAAGTTAGAGGTAAAATAAAAGATTTTGAGAGTGTTCTTAAAGAATTTCAAAAGAAAGCAAAATTTATTCAAAAAAAGAATAGATCGTCTTTTGTGTATTTTAAAGAATTTGTAAAAGATGCTAGGGATGTTAAAGAAGAAAAAATTGATTTAAGAGCTAGAATAACTAATAAAAAAGCTGAACTTGTAATAAAATATGGAGCTTGGGGTGGAAGTGATTCAAGGAAAGAAATTTTTCTGCCAATTGAACCAAAAAACTTTGAGGAAGCACTAGATTTCCTAAAACATCTTGGTTGGGATAAGGGAATAATCATTGCAACAGAAACATCTGTATTCAAATACAATGAAATCGAATTTGCACTTGTGAAAAACAAGAATTTTAATTACTTTGAAGCTGAGAAAATAATCAAAGACAAGAAAGATGTAAACAAAACAAATAAGGAGATTTTAGAATTTTGTAAGGAATTTAATCTTAAACCTTTTACAGAAAATGAATTCATGGAACAAATAAATACCCTTAATAACATAAAAGAAAACCAATTTGATTTCAGCAAACAAGATTTTTCAGCTATTAAAAAAAAATTTAAGGAGTATTTTTAGAAAATGACACCAACAACATTCAAACTCTCGCCAAGTAGTTTAAACTTAATGCAGGAATGCCCAAGATGTTTTTGGCTTGATAAACATAAGGTTTGGAAGCGTCCTGCTGGAATATTTCCAAGCTTACCTTCTGGAATGGACAGGATTCTTAAAACACATTTTGACAAGTTTTCTGAGCAAGGAAAACTTCCACCTGAATTATGTGAAAACAAAGACTGCAGTAATCTTAAGTTATTCGATGACAAGAATAAGTTAAAAACATGGAGAAATAATTTAAAAGGAATTTCATTTACAGATAAAAATGGAAATGAGCTTCATGGAGCTGTTGATAACATCCTTATAAAAGAAAATGGGAAAAACAAGAAATTAATTGTGCTGGATTATAAAACAAGAGGATATCCATGCAAAGAAGACACTCATAAATCATATCAATTGCAGTTAGATATTTATAATTATTTGTTAAGAAAAAATAATTATTTAACAGAAGATTATGGATTTTTATTGTTTTATGTTCCTAAAGAAGTCATGG
>CAYGVK010000050.1:0-4436 GCA_964353375.1 Candidatus Woesearchaeota archaeon | reverse complement strand
TTATTTATTATTATCTCAATTTTATCTTTTATTAATTGCATAATCTCTTTGTTTTCTACTTCAATTTGTTTTTCTTTATTCTGAACCCATTTATTAATATCATTAAAATTAATAATTTCTGCTTCAATTTGTTTTTCCTTACTTAATTTTTTGATGAAGTCTAAAAATCCCATTTTAAATTGAAATATAGATATATTATAAAATTATGCTTCTAACGAGCCTTAATTAAAAGTATTACACTTGGAAGGTAAATTATTTATTAGATTCTTACTCTTGTCTGAATTAATATCTACTCCCCAAAATGTGCAGATACTGCACTGACTAAACTTCTTTCAAGAGCTTCTCTGTCAGGATGAAGATATCTGATTCTATCTAGAAAAGGGTTACCCCTTATTGTCTCGCTTCTAAATCCTTCGATAAAAGCACTTATAGAAGATTGTACATATTTCTCTCTTAAACTTGGGATTTCATCACTACACATCCTATAGAATTCAGCTGTACCTAAGTCATTGAAATAAAGTCGCAACTGCCCTTCTCTTTGGCAGAGATTGAATGAATCTCTTCCTAACCAAATATTGTTTTTTATCAACTTTCTGATATCTGCCACAATTCCAGGGAATAAATGCAAACATGATTCAACATCTTCAAATTCTGCTTTTGCCATACCCTCGGTTATATTTTTTGAATCATAAATTGGAAATCCGTGATCTTCATATCTCTTCATAATTATCGCCGGAAATGGGAAACCATTAAGTCCAATTGGCACTATTCTACATAAATCATTAACCATAAGTGATGCATTTCTAACTCTATCAGTAGCTTCTGGTTCTCTAAGCACTGCACTCCATTTTCCTGCAATCACTCCTGGCGAATCAAGAAAACCACAAATACCTAAAGCGTAATGATTTCCTCCAATTCTTACAGAGAACATTTCCTTTGACCCTCCTGAACCGAGTTTTCTTTCAATTTCAACCCTTGAATCTAGGATAGTAATTGACTCTAGACTATCTTCTTGAGAACCCAGTTTCCTTCTTGATTTGAGTATTCCTAGAATATTTGCTGCACTAAGCATATCACTATACTTTTCATAAGATAATGTTGGCCATTCCATGAATAGAATAATAAAAATCCCCTTTTAAACTTTCGTATTTGTAACCACTTAAGAATAACAAAATGCCCCCGCCGAGATTCGAACTCGGGTCACAGCCTTGAAAGGGCTGCATACTTGGCCACTGTACTACGGGGGCTTATAGCTTTTGCTGATATTAAAAATATCAGTTATTAATCAAACATAAAATTGGTTTTTAAAACTATTGGTTAAAAAATTTAAAGATTAATTTTTTCTGCCCATTTTCCTACAATAGGGGTTTCTTTCATTTTTTCAGATAAAGCATTTATCCATGAAAATAACCATAGTATTAACATTATTATTCCTATAATCCAATTAATTATTAATCCTAGTACTGGAATAATAAATAAAATCCAACTTATTGCTCCTAGAACTATTCCTACAATGAAAATTACTAAACTTTGTTTTGCATAAAACATTACATATTTATCTTTTTTCTTATCTAATAATAAAACCAAGATAAATCCAATTATACTAAGAAAAGTAGCTAAAAACGCATATGTTTTGCTATCTTCTTTTTTTGTTATTTTTTCTGCCCCTTTTTCTTTTCTTGCTTTTCTTGGCATGTTCTGATTATTAACTATAGATAAATGAATTTATAAAGGTTTATATGAGCCTGCCAGGATTTGAACCTGGGACCCCTGCCTTTCTTAATAAAAAGAACCATGTTCTTCTTATGACATCTCCTTAAAATGAGATGCAAGATATAATTCTAATGAATTATACTCTTATAAGAGCAGTGCTCTAACCTGGCTGAGCTACAGGCTCATTATTATACAGATTTAATAATGTATTTAAAGGTTTTTCTATCATGGTTTTGTCCTTTATTTTTTTATATGTTTTAGATTGTAATTATATTTATAATATCTTATAAGTTTTAATTTTTTATGCAGAGTGTTTATGATGTGCTACATCATGCTTGTTTGAAATCTATAATAATAGGTGAGTGTTGTACAATATTTGATTTTATTAAAAATAAGCATCCTAGGAGTGCTAACTATGATGATATTGAAAAAGCCATGAAAATTTTTGATAAAGGGATGAATCCTTATGAGGCATCCAAACTTTTAAGATTTGAATTAAGCGAATTAGTTACACACGGTTTTTTAGAACAAATAGGGATATCAGGAATACGTTATCGCTTGAAGAGAAGTAAATGATGTTAATATTTAAATATTCACTCATAATTCTCTTTATATGTTAATAGGACTTGTAGGAAAGCCAAATTGCGGGAAATCAACATTTTTTAAAGCAGCGACTTTAGCAGATGTTCTTATAGCAAATTATCCTTTTGCAACAATAAAACCAAATCATGGAATAGGTTATGTTAAAGTAGATTGCATTGATAAATATTTTAATGTTCAATGCCAGCCTGCACATGGTTTTTGCATTAATCATAAAAGATTTGTTCCTGTTGAATTAATGGATGTTGCAGGATTAGTTCCAGGTGCAAGTGAAGGAAAAGGATTAGGAAACCAGTTTTTAGATGATTTAACTGCTGCAGATGCCTTTGTTCATATTGTAGATATTTCAGGAGAAACAAATGTAGAAGGAAAGCCTGTTAAGGAAAAAGCTTATGATATTTGCCAGGATGTTGAGTTTTTAGAAAAAGAATTAGATTTATGGTATTTGAGAATTCTAAAAAAAGCATGGGTTAATTTTATTAAAATATTAGAAGCTTCAAAAGAAGAATTTGCAAAAGCAGTTGCAAGACAATTTTCAGGTTTAAAAGTCAAGGAAGAACATGTTAGAGTGATTATTCTAAAACATGATTTTAATATTAGTAATGCTAATAAATGGAATGATAAAGAATTATTAAGATTTTCACATGAGTTAAGGCATTTGAGCAAGCCAATGATAATTGCTGCAAATAAATCTGACAAGGAAAATGCAAAAGAAAATCTAAAAAAACTTAAATCAAAATTTAAAGATTTAATTATAATTCCATGCAGTGCTGATTCTGAACTTGCATTAAAAGAAGCTGATAAAGCAGGATTAATCAAATATATTCCGGGAGAAGAAGATTTTAAAATTATCGGGAAATTAAGTGACAAGCAAAAGCAGGCTCTTGATATTATAAAGAAAAATGTTTTGGATGTTTATGGAAGCACAGGGGTTCAGGAAGTTTTAAACAAAACTGTTTTTGAATTATTAGAATATATTGCTATTTTTCCAGCAGGTTCAAAATTAAAAGACAGCAAAGGAAATATATTACCTGATTGTTTTTTGCTTCCAAAAGGTTCAACTGCTCTTGATTTTGCATATTACCTTCATACTGATATTGGCAAGGGTTTTATTAAAGCAATTGATGCAAAGACAAAAAAAATAATAGGAAAAGATTATAAGTTAAAGCATTTAGATGGAATTGAGATTGTGATTTAAAGATAATTTTTAATTCTTTTGAATTTATTTTCTTATATGCTCTATAATTTGAATATCTCATTTTATTATAAATTTATTAAATTTTATAAATTGAAACCCTTTTAAATCATAAGCCTATTTTATTAATTTATCCACTCTTATTAATTTAATTTTTAATATTAATTTTCATGTTATCATAAGCAAAAATTGCTTTGGGAATCTTTTGTTTGATTTTTTGTTCATTTTCAATTATTTCTTTTCCAAAATGTGTGAAAATTATGTTTTTTATATTGAATTTTTTACACCAATTTATTTGGGTTATTATTCTTGCATGTCCAAATAATTTATTATTTTTTTTTCTTATTAGATTTGCTTTAAAGCATGAACCATCCCCTATATAATAATTAATATTTTTCAGAATTTTGTTTTTATTTATTATATCTATTAAATCAGGATTATAAATTATATTATTGATTCTAAATCCAATAGCAGGGCACTTTATTGAGTGTATAACTTTATAACCGAAAATTTTAAGGTGGCCTACTGTAAATTTTTTTCTTGGTTTGATTACCTTAAAATTTTTGGGCTTGAATTTTCCATAATTTAAAGTTTCTTTTGTTAAATAAACTAGGATATCTGTTTCGTAATCCTTTTTTGTCCATATATAATGATCCGGATGAGCATGTGTGATTAAAATAGCATCTGGTTTTATTTTTTTTAAATCTTCTGAGATAATTCCATGATCAATTAATAATTTAAATTTTTTATATTTGATTAAAAGAGAAGAATGGTATTTATGTTTTTTAGAAGATTCTTCAATTTCTCCTTTTGTGCCTAAAAAAATTAGTTTCATATAAACTTATAAATAAAGCATACTTAAAATATTTATGCAAAAAGAGAACGAATAGCAAAAGGTTCTGGCGAGAAGATGAACAAGGTAGGCTCA
>CAYGVK010000049.1:0-4437 GCA_964353375.1 Candidatus Woesearchaeota archaeon | reverse complement strand
TTAAATTATTTAATCAAGGAATGTTGCATGGAGAAGATGGAGAGAAAATGTCAAAGAGCAAGGGAAATGTTGTTTTGCCTGAAACAGTAAGTAAAAAATATGGAATTGATTCTGCAAGATTATTTTTAGTTTCAGTAGCAAGTCCTGATAAAGATTTGCAGTGGAGTGAGCAAGGTATTCAAGGAAGTTTAAGATTTATTAATAAAGTTATTAATTATTTTGATAAAGTTAAATTTGGAAATGCAAAAACTTCTGATAAAATTGAAAGCAAATTAAATAAAACAATAAAAGACATTACAAAAGATATTGAGAGTTTTGATTATAATCTTGGTGTTATAAAATTAAGGCAGTTGTTTGAAAGTTTTGAGCAAGAAACTATAAATAAGAAAGATGCTGAGAGTTTTTTAAAATTATTAAGTCTATTTTGCCCCCACATAGCAGAAGAATTATGGAGCAAGATTGGATGCAAGGGATTTATTAGCTTAAGTGAATGGCCTAAAGCTGATGAAAAGAAAATTAATGAAAATTTAGAAAAGCAGGAACAAGCTGTTGAAAAGTTAAAACAGGATATAAATAATATTAAAAGAATTTTGAATAAGCCAGATGCTAAAGTTTATGTTTATTGCCTTCCAAAAGAACTTGAAATTTATAAAAATGTCAAAGATATAACTTTATTTTCAGTTGCAGATAAAAACAAATATGATCCCGAAAATAAATCTGGGAAAGCTAAGCTTGGGAAGCCTGCTGTGTGGCTGGAATAATCATTCCAACACAGCCTTTATTCTCCTAACACCAGCACCAACACTTTCCTGCTTAATTATCTTGAATTTTCCAAGTTCGCTTGTGTTGCTTACATGAGGACCTGCGCAAATTTCCTTGCTTATATTTCCAATGCTATATACAGATACTTTTTCACCATATTTTTCATCAAAAATTCCATGAGCACCTTCTTGTTTTGCTTTTTTAACTGGCAGAAATTCACATACAACTGGAATTTTTTGTTTTATTTTATAATTTACCCAATCTTCAACTTGTTTTATTTCATTATCTGTTAAGGGATTATTGTAATTAAAATCAAATCTTAATCTTTCAGGAGTAATATTACTTCCTTTTTGATAAATGTGTGGATTTTTTAAGATTTCTCTTAAAGCTTGATTTAATAAATGACAAGCTGTATGAAGTTTTTTTGTTTGTTCAGATGCATCTGCCAAGCCTGATTTAAATCTTCCTTTTGTTATTGCTGCTCCTGATACTTGTTTATGTTCTTTAAGCTCTTTTTCATAATCTTTTTTATCAATTTTAATATCATATTGTTTTATTGTTTCTTCAATAAGTTCAATAGGAAATCCATATGATTGATAAAGCAAAAATGTTGTTTTTCCATCTATTTTATCTTTGTCTTTTCCAGGCAAACCAAATGCAGATGGTTTTACTTTTTTTATTATTTTCATTAATAAGTTTTCTCCTTTTTCTAGGGTTTGTAAGAATCTTGATTCTTCTTTTTCTAATTCTTCTAATATAAATTTTTTATTTTTTTGTAAGTGTTCATAATCCTTATAAATTTCAAAAACAGGTTCTGCAACTTTTGTTGTAAAATTTTTCATTCTAATCCTTCTTCCACACCTAATTGCTCTTCTTATTAATCTTCTTAAAACATAGCCTTGTTCTAAGTTGCTTGGAACAATTCCTTCTGCTAAAATAAAAACACTTGCTTTAATATGGTCTGCTATGATTCGCATATCCACAATTTCATCTGAATAACCCACATAGTCTTGTTTAGATATTTTTTCAATTTGTTTTATAATTGGAAAGAAACACTTTGTTAGATAATTATCAGTTAGATGACCATCATTTAAATTATTTAAAACAGCTAAAGTTCTTTCTACTCCCATTCCAGTATCAACATTTTTTTGCTTTAGTTCTTTGTAATTTCCATCAATTGTTTTATTATATTGCATAAAAACATCATTCCAGATTTCAATGTTGTTTACAAACATTTCAGTATCTGGTCCGCAAGGACCTGTTTTTCCTGCTGGCCCCCAAAAATTATCTTTTTTTCCTAAAAATTTTATTTTTGATTTTGGTATTTTTAATGATTCCCATATTTTAGCTGATTCATTATCTTTTGGTATTTTATCTTGTCCTTTAAAGCATGTAATTGATATTTGTTGTTTTTTTATTTTTAAGATTTTAGTTAAAAATTCATAAGAGTATTTTATAGCTTCAGGTTTCCAATAATCTCCTAAGCTCCAATTTCCTAACATTTCAAAAAATGTATGATGATAACTATCTCCTACTTCATCAATATCTCCTGTTCTAATGCATTTTTGTATATTAACTAATCTTTTTCCACAAGGATGTGGTTGGCTGAGAAGGTAGGGTACTAAAGGATGCATTCCTGCTGTTGTAAATAAAACAGTCGGATCATTTTCAGGAATTAAACTTGCATTTGGTATTTCTTTATGATTTTTTGATTTGAAAAAATCAATATATTTTTGGATTAGTTGTTTTCTGGTTATTGCCATAATATCCTTAGCTATTCATAATTTAAAAAACTAATGATATTTTATTATTTTTATTAATAAGATTAAAGCTTGGGTAGAATGGAGAAAAAGCTATTTTAATATTATAGATATATATTTTTGATATAAGGATTATTTAGATAGATAAATTAGCTCAGCTTTGCTAATTTATCTTGGATTTCTTTTAATTGATATTGAATATCTTTATTTTCTTTTATAGTTTCTTTTTTTCTTTCTCTTTCTTGTTTTGCAGTTTTTTCTTCTTCTGGAAGAGATGACTGCATTGTTTTTAGATTGGCTTTTAAAGAAGCTAAGACAATTATGAGTTTGTTTTTTAAGGCAATTTCGTTTTTTCTTAAAAGATTGTATTCTCTTATTTTTTTTGCAATATGAAGCAAATTGATTTCTGCTGAAAGAATATTTTTTCTTGCAGAAACTGCATCTGTGTAATTAAATTTTAGATGTCTTGTCTCCATTTTAAATTTAGAACTAATCTAATTTATTGAAAATTGTCCTGTCAATAAAATCTATTCTTGATTTTATCATCTGTATTTCCCTTTCCCATGCATTTAATTCCTGCTCTTCTTTTTGCTTTACTTCCTGGATTTTTTTTAAAAGCCTTTCAATTTCTTCAATTTTGCTTCTAATTTCATCAAAACTCTGCAATGTAGTTTCAAATTTATCTAATCTAATATAAATTGGCTGTTCTGGTTTTACCATATCTTTAGAAACATTTTTTTTGAAAGAGGGCTCTATTTCAACAACTCTTGGAAAATCTTCTTCTATATCCTTGGGTTGATTTTTAATTGCATTTTTTATTATATCTTGATTAAACTTGTTTCTTGTTTCTGAATATGGTATAGAAGGCAATGAGCTTGTTTCTATTTTTGGCAGTTCTCCAGGAACATTTGGTAGGTCTTCTCTTGATAAAAAAAACCCCTCTGAGTTTTTTGGCTCTGGAAGTTCTGGTAAGCTTGGTATTCCTAAAAATCTATCCCCCTTTTTTTTATGAAACAATCCCATATTAAATATTTATAAATTATATATAAATAGCTTTCGTAAATTCAAATAAATTATGAAGTAGTAACAAAAAAACAGAAAAGTATTTATTTAAATTCATTTTTTCAATGGAATGCAGATTAAGTTTCTTAAATCAATAGTAGAACATCTTACAACTAAACAAGCAACAAAGATTGTTGATTTATTAATTGGAAAGAAAAATGTAAATGAATTTTTAATTGCAAAAAAGCTAGATTTAACTATAAATCAAACAAGAAATATCCTATACAAGCTTTCTGATTATGGAATGGTTAGTTTTATCAGGAAAAGAGACAGAAGGAAAGGATGGTATATTTATTTCTGGACCTTGAATGTTTTTAAGTCATTAGACTTGTTGGAGGAAAAGATGAAGCAGGAGCTTCATTATTTAGAGAGTCAATTAAAAATCAGAAAAGAGGGGAGATTTTATCTCTGCAAAACATGTGAGATAGAAGTTAATGAGGAAGCCGCTTTATTAAATGATTTTGTGTGTAATGAATGTGAGGGTATTTATGAGCTTGCTGATAATGAAGAGATTATAGGAAATCTGGAAAAAGAAATCCAGAAACTAAAAAAGGAAATTGAATTCTTGGAAAAAGAAAAAGGTTTTGAAAGTGAAAAAATTGGAAAAAAACAGGCTAAGATTATAAAAAGAAGCGAAGTAGAAAAAAAATCTAAAAAAGAAGCATTGAAAAAAGCAAAAATCAAGGAATTAAAAAAACTTGAGAGAAAGGAGATAAGGGAAAAGAAAAAAAGAAAAGCAAAAAAAGCAGAAAAGAAGGTTAAGAAGATAAAAAAACATAAAAAATTCAAAAAGAAAAAAATAAAGAAAAAGATTTCTAAAACAAAAAAAAGAATTAAGAAGAAAGTTAAAAAG
>CAYGVK010000048.1:0-4540 GCA_964353375.1 Candidatus Woesearchaeota archaeon | reverse complement strand
GAGCCATTTCTTTAAGGGAGAGATTAATTGAGGCGGAATAGGAACATACCTGTCTTTGCCATAGCCCATAAACTTTCTCCTGGAGTTTTTACCATCAACGACTTTAAGTCTTTGTTTAACAAGATCAACATCTTCAATTTTCATATTACAGACTTCGCTTATTCTTAAGCCGCAGAAGAAAGCAACAGAAGTAGCCATTGCTACTTTAGGCCTATCCATTGCATCAAATATTTTTATGATTTGCTCAATATTCAGGACATCTGGAAGTTTGCTTTTGTTTGACATATTATAACCCTCGAACAATTGTTCTTAATTCTTCAATCATCATTAAACCTGTGTTGCTTTCTTTCACTCGTCTTCTATTAGCTGATATCTGGAAAGCTTTCTTCATGCTTAATTGGCCCTTCTCAAGCTTATCTCGAACATCTGAAGGGATTCTTGTGGCTATAAACCAGCGATAAGTGGTTGATGGGCAGAGACCTTGTTTGAGGAGATATTCATAAAGAACTTTTTCATTGAATGTAAGATCTCTGTAACCTTTCCAGCCATGCCTTCCAATTGGAACGCCTTTCTTTTTGTGAGCAAGATAAGTTCTAATTTTGCTTAACATTGCAATCAACTTATCACCTTCAACTTCTGGAAGAATAGCTTTGAGATCACGCTTTATCTCATTGACTTTGTCAAAGATACTTCTCTTTTTTCCATTTTCCCGAATATGCGTGTTTCCTATCCTATCATAACTCATCTTTTTCATACCTAAACTAAATTAGGTTTCCTTTTATTGTTTGTAATGCAGTTTAGGTGCATTAGCCTAGAAAGAGCATTTTTATGAAAAAACACCGAGATGTTTGCCTGTGAATGTTCCTGCTAAAATCCCTATGAAAAGTGCAATAATTAATTCAATTAGCATTTTAATAAACTTTATAAGAATAATTTAATTTATAAAATTAATAACCTAAATATAATTAGTTTAATTATAAATGGACTTATCACAGGTTATTTACTATTTAGCAGAGATGTGAAAAAAGCTTTTAAATAATTTTTCTTTTTCTTTAATTTTTTTATTTTTCCATAATCTTTATAAACTAAAATATATTTTAGAGTATATGAAAGTGTTAAAAATAGGTGCATGGAGCGGAATTCTTTTACTTGCAGTTTTTGCCCTTATATTTATTTTATCATTTGTAGGAATTTTTTCTCTTATATTAATCTATATTTTAGCAATTATTGCTTCAATTTTAATGTTGCTTTTTTTATGGGCGTTTGTTATTTTAGGAAAAAAAACAAATAATACATTGCTAAAAGTTTCTGCATGGGCTTTATTTGTCCTTGGTATTCTTGGCATAATTTTTTCAATTATCTTAGCAGTATGGATATCATCTAACCCATGGCTTAGTGCAATGATGGGGGGCAATGTTCCTTCTTCTGAAAATTTTAATTTAAGTCAGTTTGAAGGGATGAGCGAAAGTGAAATTAATACATTAATGAGTCAGCAAATCACAATTCCTACACAATATCAAGCAATGAGTACAATAATCCAATTTGCGTCAGTTGTTTTTATAATTTTGTTTGCTGTTGGATTAATTAAACTTAAAAAAGAATTTAAAATAGCAAAAACCGCTGGAATATTATATATCCTTATTTTTCCTATAATGTTAATTGGGGTATATTTGATGTATTCAGAGATTTCTGATATTCTTAATGCTTATACCTCAGGGCAGCTAACTCTCCCAGCAACATTTATTTTTGGAGTATTATTTATTTTAGGAGGAATAGTTATAGCACTTATTGCATTTATACTTTCAATAAAATTATTATTTAAAACTTCTGTAAAATATGAAAAAAGGGGTTTTGAAGCAATTAAAACTACGAGAAAAAGAAAGATTGAGAAAGTGAGAAAAATTAAGAGAAAATAATTTTATTTATTGAGATTTGCAATTGGTTTTCATATTCTGTTATTTTTCCTTGTATAATTAATGTTTGATTATTGTGATTTATTTTGTTTTTTGAATTTAAAGTGGCTTGGATTTTTCCTGTTGAATCCTGGACTGTTAGAATTTTAAAATTATCATAAGATTTTTCATTTATAATTTTTCCCCGGATTTTTACATTTTTATTTAAATAATTCTCGTTTATTTCATTAATATTTATTAGTTTTGGGGAAAGAGAATTTGAAATAATTAAAAGAATAAATATTCCTGTTAAAGAGATTATTAATGCTATTTTTAAGAGGCTCATTTAATAGCTAATGATAAGGTTTATTAATAGTTTTTTGCTTGAATTTTCATGGATTGGAAGCAAAGATTTGAGCTTATAAAAAGAAATACAGAGGAAATTATAGGGGAAGATGAATTGAAGAAACTTCTGAAAAATAATGAAAGATTGAAACATTATATTGGTTTTGAAATTTCTGGAAAAATACATTTGGGAACTGGTTTGATGTGTATGTCTAAGGTTAAAGATTTTATAGACGCAGGACTTGACTGCAGTGTTTTTTTAGCTGACTGGCATTCTTGGATTAATGACAAACTTGGAGGGAATTTAGAAACAATAAAAAAGATTGCAGTTGGTTATTTTAAAGAAGGATTGAAAGCAAGTTTAAAATGTGTTGGTGGAAATCCAAGAAAATTAAGATTTGTTTTAGGCAGCGATTTATATCATAATAATGATTTATATTGGTTTAATGTTATTGATATTAGCAAATACACTTCTTTGTCTAGGATGATGAGAAGCATTACTATTCTAGGAAGAAAAGAAGGCTCTAATGTTGATTTTGCTAAATTAGTTTATCCTGCTATGCAAGTTGCAGATATTTTTATTCAAAAAATAAATGTGCCTCATGCAGGTTTAGACCAGAGAAAAGCACAAGTAATTGCAAGAGACGTAGCAATGAAATTATCTTTTAGTCCTCTTTTAAACAAAAAAGGAGACCAAATTAAACCAACTGCTGTTCATCATCATTTAATCTTAGGTTTAGGCAAGCCTTCTGAATGGCCTGTTTCAAAAAATAAATTGCAAGATTTATGGTCTAGTTTAAAAATGAGCAAAAGCAAGCCAGATACTTGTATATTTATTCATGATTCTGCTGAAGAAATTAAAAGAAAAATTGGAAAGGCTTTTTGTCCTATAAAAGAAATTATTTTTAATCCTGTTTTGGACTGGACAAAATTTTTAATTTTTCCTATTGCAAAAAAATTAGAAATTAAAAGAGATAAAAAATATGGCGGAGATATTATTTATAATAAATACGAGAATTTAGAAAAAGATTTTGAAAAAGGAAATTTACATCCTGCTGATTTAAAAAATGCAGTTGCAGAAAGTTTAATTAAAATTTTAGAACCTGCAAGAAGACATTTTTCAGGAAGAAAACAGAAAAAAATGTTAGAAGAGCTTGATAATCTTATAAAGATAAAGAGCTTAATTGAAAAATAATCATTCAGTATAAAATTCAACAATATCTTTATCTTTTACAATATGGTTTAATCCTATTTCCTGCCCTGAAAATTTACTTGAAGGCCCCCATATTTTTGTTTTTTTTACTTTTTTAGAATATCCACGAAGAACTTTTTCAGCAACATCTTTTAAACTTGAATTTAATGGAAGAATAACTGGTTTATCGTCATGATTTTTTCCTGGTTGTTTTGTATAAACTCTTATAATATCAAAAGAATTTAGAATTTTTTCCTTTAAAGAATCTAAACCTTCTCTTGTTGAACATGAAATTAAAACAAAATTATATTTTTTTGATTTTAATGTTTCTGAAATCTTTCTTTTTATTTCATCTGAATACAAATCTATTTTATTAAAAACAATTATTTTTTTAGCAGAAGTTTTTGTTTGCTTGATTAAACTTAAAACTTCCTGTATTTCATGAATTTTTTCAACTACTATTAAAATCAAGTCTGTTGTGTTTAATAAACCAATATTAAAGTTTTCAGATGCAATTGGTGGCATGTCTATTAATTGAATATTACAGCCTTCATAATTTAAAGTTCCTATTTCTGGATGGGTTGTTGTAAATCCATAGCTTGCAATTCTTGGCTGTGCATTTGTTAAAACTTTTAGTAAAGAGGATTTTCCAGAGTTAGTTAAACCAATAATAACTGCCTGAAGTTCTGCTTTTCTAATTCCTTTTTGACTAGATTTTCCTTTCTTTTTTTTAGAAATTTCTTGTTTGAGTTTTTTGTAACGCGTTCTTATATTTTTTCTTAAAGCTTCTGCTGATTTATGCTTTGGCATAAATTTAACCATTTTTTCTAAAGCAAGAAGCTTATCTTTATCTGTTGAAGCATTGTGGTATTCAGCCTCTGCATTTAAATAATCTGGGTGGGCATTTATTGGCATAATATATAAAGTTATCTAGCCTTTTTATATATTTTTTAAGAAAGATTTATATATTAATAATGACATATTCATTTATGAAAAAAAGAGTGGTGTTTATTTTAGTATTGCTAGTTTTGTTTCCTTTAATTAATAGTGTTGAATTAGGAGGTTATTATGCAAGCTTCGATGGAATTAATGATTATGTTGATATTGGTTC
>CAYGVK010000047.1:0-4572 GCA_964353375.1 Candidatus Woesearchaeota archaeon | reverse complement strand
ATTTTGGAGAAAATGATTCTAAAATAATCGGTTACATAAGAGAAGACCTAGAAAAAAATAAATTTAAGTTAACTGAAAAAGAATATTGTATATTAATTGCCTCTTTAATTTATTCAGCAAATAGAATAGCTAATACTGTAGGACATTATGATGCTTATATAAGAAAAGAGCCGAAAGATAATCTTTTTGTTTTAGATATGATTGAACCAGTTAATACAAACAAAAAATTTAAAATATTCTTGGAGGATACTAATGAATTAGTAAAAAAAATAAAAGCAGACGTAGTTTATATTGACCCCCCATATAATTCAAGACAATACAGCAGATTTTATCATATTTTAGAAACATTAGCAAGGTGGAATAAACCCCCACTTTACGGAACCGCATTAAAACCAGAACCAAAAGAAGAAAGCACAAGTAAATATTGCAAAGCTAATGCTCCAAATGTGTTTAAAGATTTAATTGATAACCTTAATTGTAATTATATTGTTGTTTCCTATAATAATACTTATAACTCAAAAAGCCATTCTTCTAGAAATAAGATTACACTAAAGCAAATTGAGATGATTTTAAAATTAAAAGGAGAAACAAAAATTTATAGAAAAAAGCATAAGGCTTTTAGCTGTGGAAAGACAGATTTTAATAACCATCAAGAATTAGTATTTATTACCAAGGTGAGATAATTATTATGGATAAGATATTAAATCGTTCGCCCTTTTTTTACGTTGGAGATAAATATAATTTGCTTCCAGAGATAACTAATTATTTTCCTAAAAAGATTAATCGTTTTATTGAACCATTCACGGGAGGAGGTTCTGTCTTTCTTAATATAGAAGCAGAAGAGTATTTGCTTAATGATATAGACAAGGATATTGTTAGTCTTCATCAATTCTTAATAAAATCTTCCCACGATAAAAAATTTTTTTTCAATAGTATTTTAAAATCAATAAAAACATACGGTTTATCTCGGTCTTATTATGAAGATATCGTACCTTTAGATTTAAAGAAAAAATGGAAGAAAAGTTATTATGCTCACTTTAATAAAATAGCATATAACAAATTGAAGAAGGATTATAATAGTTCAGAATTTAAATCTCCCCTTAAATTATACTTGCTTCTCATTTACGGTTTTAATAGGATATTAAGATTCAATTCAAAAGGAGAATTTAACGTGCCCGTTGGAAATGTCGATTTCAACAATAACGTAATTAAATCTCTTAATAATTATTTTTCATTTGTACAAGATAAAAATATCCGTTGGGACAATTTAGATTTTAAAGATTTTCTTAAAAAACCTCCTTATAAAAAAGATGATTTTGTTTATGTTGATCCCCCGTATCTAATTTCATTTAGCGAGTATAATAAACTATGGAATGGAAAAAAAGAAAGAGAATTATTATGTCTTTTAGATGAATTAAATGAAAAAGGGGTAAAATTTGCTATATCAAACATAGTATCTTATAAATGCAGAGAAAATAAAATATTTAAATCATGGATGGAAAAATACAAGGTTTTTAAAATAAAGAGTAACTATATAAGTTATTATGATAACACTAAAAAGAATATTGTGGAGGTTTTAGTAACAAATTATGGCAAAGAGAAAACCGGAATACAAACCCTTGCTTTTTACTACAACCATGAGAAACCCAGAAAGAATGAAGGACTTTCTAACTATTCTTAAAGATTATAATGGCAAAAAACTGACTAATTCTCTCGTTTTACAAGTTGTTAAAGAACTCCTAAAAAATGGCCTTTATGAAACCAGGTATATAAATAGAAATAGGGCGATTAAAAATAAAATAAAAAACGGGGAAGTCTTAACAGACAAAGAGTTGGAGCAGGTAATAAAGAATAGTCCTCAAGATCACAAAGAATTAGGATTTGATAGGGGTTGGGGCTCACGATTTGATACTTGGTATAAACTTGCAAAAGAACTTGGTTTTGTTTATTATGAGATGAATAAGAAAATTGAATTTTCAAAACTCGGGCTAATGTTAGTCGATAATGAGCATCCTGAATTTGAGCAACAAGCCTTCTTAAATTCTTTTGTTAAATATCAAAGAAATAATCCATTTAAGAGGGTTTTAAATGAAAACATCCCACTTATTCTACTTCTTCAAACTATCAAAAGAATAAATCAAGATAAAAGATTTAATAGTAAAGGAATAACCAGAAAAGAAATACCAATTATCCTTTGTTGGAGAGACGATAATAGTGAAAAACTGTATAAACAAATTGTAAAAATAAGAAATAAATATGGCTATAATCCCAGTGGAGAAGTAATACTTAAAGTTTGTGATAATCAAACGGGTGGGAGGCATAGTTCAAACAAAGATAAAACAATTCTTCAAGAATACCCTGACGAATTTTTAAGAAAAATGAGATTAACAGGATTAATAACAATAAGAGGTTTGGGTAGATTCATTGACTTAAATACCAAAGAAATGCAAAAGATAGATTATGCACTAAAAAATTATTCTAAATATAAAAAGTATAAAACAGAAAAAGAATACTTCAATTATATGTCTTCAATAGACAAAAAACTTTTTTCTTTAAAAATTGAGCAAGTTATAGATATAAAAGTAGAAAGAAAGTTATTAATAAAATGGGCAGAATATTACAAATGGAATAAAATTAAAGATGAACTTACCAAATTGTCATTAAATCAATCTTCGAAAGATGATATATTAAGGTTAATTCCCGCCCCTTTAAGGCTAGAGTTTTTGATTTCTTTAGCAATAGTTATAAAATATCCCGAAGTTATAGTAAATCCAAATTACATATCCGATGACGAAGGTTTACCTTCAAGTCATGCAATAGGGGGGAAGCCAGATATAGAATGTGAAGAATTAAAAAAATATATACTAATAGAGGTTACAATGCTTACCGGAACACAACAAAATATAAGAGAAATGCCTTCTATTTCTCGTCATTTAAAAGAAAGAATAGAACTTGAACAAGATGCAATCAGTTTATTTCTTGCTCCTATAATCTTTGATGATTCTTTAAGATTTTCAAAATTCATAAGACATGATGAAGGATTAAGGATTTATACGTTCTCTATAAAAGAGTTTTTGGATAACTTAGAAAGTAAGGAAAATCTTTACATAGAACAATGAAGGGTTTTTAAAAAATAATCTCATCTTAACTTTATCTATTTAATACAAACTTTTTTAAATAAATTTAGCAAGTAATTATATGGCATATTGGTTTATATTGCATGATCTTCCATCTTATTTAGCACATAAAGATAAGATAGGGCACACCCAGAAAGGGCGCATAATTGGAATTAAAAAAGGAGATAAAATTATATATTATGCAATAGGGGATGAAGTAGTTACAGGAATTTTTGAAGTAATTTCAGAAATTAAAAATGCTAAAGTAGAAAGATGGGGCCCGCACGGATGGTACTGGTTTTACAAAATAAAACCTATAAAATTATTTAATCCTCCAGCATATCGAAGCATTAGGGGTCTAAAAAAATTAGGAAAGTGTCCACTATTCCTTAAAAAACCACTTATGGGGGTAACTAGGAAAAAAATAAGTTATAAAGATTTTAAAACAATATCTCAATTTTTAAACAAAGAACCTGCTAAAGAAAAATTATTTAGTGATACTATATCTGATACAGGTATTGGAGAATCTATAGACTTAGATATTATGAAACATGAACCAACTAATGAGCAAGGTGTTGTTGCTTTATTTGTTAAATATTTAGACAAATTAGGTTTTTCTTATTTTGAATTTATTCGTCAAGCATTCCCGGATGCCTGCGTACTTAAAAAAGAGAAAGATGGAAAATTACATAGAAAGTATATAGAATTTGAATTTAAGTCAAGCCAATTTAAAGAGCATATTAGAAACCCTCGCCACAATAAGATCAAATGTGATTATGTTGTCTGTTGGAAGCACGATTTATTAACTTGTCCAATTCCTGTAATCATTTTAAAAGACGAATTAAAAAAAATTTTGAAATATTAATTCCATGTTTACTCCCACTTCCCCTCATCATCAGCCCCCGGCGCAATACTTGCATTACTTATTTCTAAATTTCAGCTTCAATTGTTTGGTTCTTATTCTTACTCTTGCTCTTACCCGGGCTATACTTATCCAATGCCCTTGAAATCAGAACACTTTCCAATTCTAACAATTTTTTTACAATAGGGCTTTTTGAATTTAAGGTGTAAAGTTTTGTTTTTCCAAACTTTCTTGTCACAACTACAATTCCCTGCTCTTCTAACTGCACCCAATAATTAAACAAAGAAGCTCTTGAAATATCTGCTCCCTCAATTATATCTTTCTTAGTCATGTCAATTCCTTTATTTTCAATAAAAAAATCTACAATTTTAAATACTGGATTTTCTCCTAAAAATCTTATCAATAATGATTTCTCCATAAATAATGTAAAATAGAAAAGTATATAAACTTAACTGTTGAAAGTATATATATATAGACTTTCAAAAAGAGTAAAATCATGAAAATCAAAATTTTCAGGTTTTTAAACTGCAAGCAGATTTAAAATGTGGACAGATGAGCAAATAAAAGGCAAGATACTTCATAAGCTAACTCGTT
>CAYGVK010000046.1:0-4583 GCA_964353375.1 Candidatus Woesearchaeota archaeon | reverse complement strand
AACAACAATTTGGAATTTCAAAAATTCCATATTTATTATTAAGATTTGGAAATAAAAAAATAAGAGCTTATTCAGGCAATTTATCTTCTGAGGAATTAAATAAACTTGATTCTGTTTTAAATATAGAAACAATAGGATTATATTTTGCAAATGAGAAATATGAAAATGAAATAAGATTAACATTAGATGCCTGTAACTTATTAAAAGCTCAAATTTCAAAGAACATTTTAGAAATTAATGACAAACAAGCAGAACAATGGCTAAAAGGATATGATTTAGATATTGAAACTTCAAAAGGATTTAAAATAATTAAAAATAATAATGAATTTTTAGGCTGTGGAAAATCAACACAAAACAAAATAACTAATTTTACACCAAAATCAAGAAGGATTAAGTAGATTTTTTCTTTTCAGGAGGTTTTCTTAGTTTTTCAAACCCATTTTCAATTTCAGTTAATCTTCTTTTAGACTCTACTTCAACTTCATCACTAGTTTTTCTATGAAGAAATCCAAATAACCCTACAGGTTCAACTCTAACCAATGTCCCTGTATAAACATTAGATTTAGGGCTTTTTCCAAATGCTGTTAAATCAAAATCATGAATCATAATAGGTTTATATTTAACAACATCAACTTTAACTTTTTTTCCTCTTCCATTTATAATTGATAATCTTGCTCTTCTCTCCTCAACTCCTTCAAAAACATCTTTAACTCCCCTAATATATCCTTCAGAATCTTCTAAAAAACCAGTATATCTTTTTGTAAGAATTTCTTCTGTAAAATAAAAATTTCTCATAAAAATAGGAGAGACAGCTATAATCTGCCCAATTGAACCAACAATCATTAAAGATTCTCTTGAACTTTTTAAATAATCTTTTAAAACCTGCCTGTAATTCTCTCTTATTTTAAAAACAGTCCTTTTCAGTCCTCTAATACTATCTTTAATATGTCCTATTAATCCATCTTTGTTTCTAATTGAAACATCTCTTTTATCAATTTCTTCTTCTAAATCTGCAATTCTTTGTTCTAAAGCTGTATAATCAATAGGTTTTTTAACATAATCTCTTGGATTATGTAATTGCCTAACATAGTCTCTTATATATTTACCAATACAATCCAAACCATCTATTAATCTTGTAAAATACTTCTTAATCTGAACCATATTTATACATATAAATCATAATTTTAAACATTTATATACTACAAAACTTATAAAAAAATATGGATAAACAAACCATTGAAAACTATGAAAAAGCAGGGCAAATAGCAAAACAAATTGTAGCTTTTGCTAAATCAATTATAAAACCAAATATGTTATTATTAGATATTGCTGAAAAAATAGAATCTAAAATCCATGAACTAGGAGGTGAATTAGCTTTTCCTGTTAATTTATCTATAGATGATATTGCAGCACATTATACTCCATATTTAGAAGATGAAACAAAAGCAACAGGTTTATTAAAAGTAGATATTGGTATACAAGTCAATGGATGTATTGCAGATAATGCATTTTCAATTGATTTAACTTCAGATAATAAGTATAAGGAATTAATTAAAGCATCTGAACTTGCATTAAAAAATGCTTTAAAACTTTTTGAAAAATCTAAACCAATAAGCTTGCATGAAATAGGACGGGAAATTCAAGAGACAATTCAAAAATCAGGGTTTTCCCCTATTATTAATTTATCAGGGCATGGCTTGGATAAATATGAACTTCATTCAGGAATAACAATTCCAAATTATGCAAATAATAATTTAAATAAATTAAAACAAGGAGCATATGCAATTGAACCTTTTGCAACAACAGGACAAGGAAGAATTTATGAAGGAGCAGGAAGCAATATTTACAAGATTCAAAATTTAAAAACTCCAAGAGATTCTATGGCAAGAGAAATCCTTACTTATATTTTTGAAAAATACAAGACATTGCCTTTTTCATTAAAAGAAATTCAGAAAAAATTTGGAACAAGAGCAAGAATTGTTTTAAAACAATTAGAACAGCAAGATATCTTGCATCATTTTCCTCAATTAATTGAAAAATCACATCATCCAATAAGCCAGGCAGAACATACTATTTTAATTTTAAAAGATAAAACAATTGTGACAACAAGATAAATTTAGTGCTACATTATGGATTTACTGTTTTATCTCAATCTTATTCTTTTTCGTGGTTTTAGAAAATTCCAAATTAAAATAAAAACTATTAAAATTCCAAAAAATATAAGTATCCAATTTATTATTTCCATTTTTAACTTATTAAATTGTTCTTAACTCAGTCTAATCTCTTATCAACCTAAATAACTTGTTTCCATAGCAGCCTTAGCTGATTTCAAATAATTTTCCTCTATTTTCTTGTATCTTTCAATGCTTGGTTTTGAAACACTTGGTTTTACTTTTATCATAGCTTCTTCAAAATCTTTCATTTTAACTTCTTTAACATTTTTATTTGTTCTTAATGCAATCATAGCAGCTTCTCTTACTAAAGATTCAATATCTGCACCAACATAACCATCTGTTTTTTCTATAATATCTTTAACATCAACATCTTTAGCTAATGGAACATTTCTTGTATGAACATTAAATATTTGCTCTCTTGATTTTTTATCAGTAGGAGCTCCTACTAATAAAATTCTGTCAAATCTTCCTGGCCTTAACAAAGCAGGGTCTAACATATCTGGCCTGTTAGTAGCACCTATTATAATAACATTTGATAAATCTTCAATACCATCCATTTCAGCTAATAACTGGTTTAAAACTCTTTCAGTAACTTTTGTTCCTACTTCAATTCCTCTTCTGCCTGCAAGAGCATCTATTTCATCAAAAAATATAATACAGGGACTTACTTGTCTTGCTCTTTCAAATATTTTTCTTACTCCCTCTTCTGATTTACCAACCCACATTGACAAAAGCGAGGGTCCTTTAATTTGAATAAAATTAGCTTCGCTTTCTTTTGCAACAGCTTTTGCTAATAAAGTTTTTCCTGTTCCAGGAGGTCCATATAATAAAATTCCTCTTGGAGGTTTTATTCCTAATCTTTTAAATGCTTCAGGATAATTTAATGGCCATTCAATTGCTTCTCTTAATTCTTCTTTAACTTTATCTAATCCTCCAACATCTTCCCACCCAACATTTGGAGTTTCAACTAAAACTTCTCTCATTGCAGAAGGACGGACATTTTTCAAAGCATTTTCAAAATCTATTTGCTCAATTTTTAATTCTTTCAAAGCTTCTTCAGGAAGTGGTTCGTTTTCTTTTAGATTTGGAAATTTATTTAATAATTTTCTTAAAACAAGCATAGCAGCTTCTTTTGCTAATGAAGCTAAATCAGCTCCAACAAAACCATGTGTTACATTTGCTAATTTTTCTAAATTAACATTTTTTGCTAAAGGCATATTTCTTGTATGGATTTTTAAAATCTGAAGTCTTGCTTTTTTATCAGGAACAATTATTTCTACTTCTCTATCAAATCTTCCAGGCCTTCTCAATGCAGGATCAATGCTGTTCAATCTGTTTGTTGCTCCTATGACAACAACTTTTCCTCTTGTTTCCAAACCATCCATTTCAGTTAATAATTGGCTGACAACTCTTCTTTCAACTTCTCCTCCTACATCTTCTCTTTTAGGAGCAATTGCATCAATTTCATCTATAAAAACAATCGAAGGAGCATTTTTCTCAGCTTCTTCAAATAAATCTCTTATCCTTTTTTCTGATTCTCCATAAAACTTGCTCATAACTTCTGGTCCATTTAAAAATATAAAATGAGCCTCTGTTTCATTTGCAACAGCTTTTGCTAATAAAGTTTTACCTGTTCCAGGAGGTCCATGTAATAACACTCCTTTAGGTGCTTCAACTCCCAATCTTTCAAAAATTTCAGGATATTTTAAAGGAACTTCAACCATTTCTCTTATTTTTCTAACTTCTTCTGTTAATCCTCCAATATCCTCATAAGTTATAGTAGGAACTTTTTCTTCTGAAATATCAACTGCCTTGCTGCTTAAACTTAATTCTGTATTCTCTGTTATAATTAAAGGAGCATTTGGATTTGAATTTACTATTAAAAATCTAATTTGCTGTATTCCCCCAAATCCCATATTTCCAAATAAATTATTTAAATCACCAAAAATATCTCCAAAATCTCCAAAGTCTTCTGATAAAATATCTTTTCTTCTTTGAACTCCTCCTAAAACAACCATATCCCCTTTTATAACAGCTCTTCCTAATAACCCTTGCTTTAAATGTTCAGGATCTGCCTGAACCATAATTCCTTTTTGAGCAGGTGCAATAATAACTTTTTTAGCTTCTTTTAAATCTGCTTTTTGAATAAAAACATTATCTCCTACACTTGTTCTTGCATTTTTTCTTGTTATTCCATCTATTCTAATAATTCCTTCTCCAACATCAGAAGGATATGCTCTGTCAATAATAGCAACTGTTTCTCTTCCTCCTTTAATTAAAACAACATCTCCTCTTCTTATTCCTAAAGAATTCATTGTATCATGGTCTATTCTTGCAATTCCTTTATATGCATCGTCTTGCAATGCTTCTACTACTCTTAATTTAATACCTTTTTCTTGTTTCATTTTC
>CAYGVK010000045.1:0-4595 GCA_964353375.1 Candidatus Woesearchaeota archaeon | reverse complement strand
TTTATTAATATATAACTTACCTTAATTATTACTCGGCTCTGCTGTTCTTTTTATAATAAATTTTTCTTTGTTTTTAAAGGTGTTGGCTTTAAAATCTTGAAGATTACTAAATAAAACATACATCTAATCATACTTATTCTTATAAATAGAATAAAATATTAAAACCCATGACAAAATTTAATATTATAAAAGGTTTTTTATTTGCATTTAAAGGATTAAAACACTCTATTTTTAAAGAAAGAAATATACAAATTCAAGTTATTGTGGCTATAGAAGTATTTATTCTTTTGTTACTATTAAAAATTCCAAAAATAGAATCTGCTATAATTATATTTATTTGTTTTTTTGTCATTATTTTAGAAATGTTAAATACAAGTATTGAAAAACTAATTGATAAGATTTGTCCTCACTTTGATATAGATTACGGAAAGATTAAAGATATGTTAGCAGGAGTTGTTCTTTTAGCAGCAATTCTTTCTATAATAATAGGTATAATTATTTTATACAAGCCCTTGATTTTATTTTTAGAAAATCTTTTTTAATCTTATAATCTACTTCAACCTAATTGTCTCAAGATTTTTTGGAACTATTGTTTCAATTCTATGCAGTTTATATATTGTTGATGCTAAATCCAGGGATTTATTTTGCTCACCATGGTTTATTATTATTTTGTTTGGCCTTGGCTGGCAATGATTAATAAAATCTAAAAGTTCATTTCTTCCAGAATGAGCAGTTAAGCCTGTTGTTGTGTAGACATTTAAATTAACATCTACTGTTTCTTCTTTTCCTTCTATATTCATATTTACTTTTTTTGCTCCGTCCTGAATCTGCCTTCCTAATGAACCAATCCCTTGATAACATACAAAACAAATAGCATTTTTCTTAACATCTGCAAAATGTTTGAAATATTCAACAGAAGCCCCTCCAACCAACATACCAGAAGTTGCAAGAACAATGCAAGGCCCTCCTTCTATGACTTGTTTTCTTTCTAATGCACTTCCAACTCTTTTGAAAATATCTGAAACAAAGGGGCTGTCATTTTGAAAAATTTTGTTTCTTATGTTAGAATTAAGAAAATCAGGATAAGCAGTATGTATTCCATTAATATCCCATATCATACCATCAATATAAATAGGAACATTTGGAAGTTTTCCCTGCTTCATTGCTTCTTCTAATATCAGCATTGTTTCCTGTGCTCTTCCTAATCCTAATTCTGGAATTAAGATTTTTCCTTTTGCTTCAATTGTTTTTTTAATATATTCTATTAATTCTTCCTCTGCATTTATTCTTATAGGAAGAACATCTTCTTTTCCCCCATATGTTGATTCTATAATAAGTGTTTCTAATCTTGGGAAATTTGCAATTGCTTTATCTAAAAGTCTCTGCCTTCCATATTTCATATCACCTGAATATAACAAATTATGCAAACCATTTCCAATATTTATATGAACCATTGCACTTCCCAAAGCATGCCCTGCGTTGTAAAAAGTTATTCTAATATCAGGAGCAATATCTGTGACTTCATTATAATTTAAGCAAATAGTATGCTTTACCATTTCTTTAATATCTATAGAAGAAAATAAAGGGGCAGATGCTTGTTTATATGCAACTCCAATAAAATCTAAGGCTAACAAAGCTGCTATATCTCTTGTAGGTATTGTCATATAAACAGGGCCTTGATAACCCATTTTAAATAAATAAGGAATTAAACCACTATGATCCAAGTGAGCATGACTTAATATAATTGCATCTAATTCAGAAATTTTAAACTCAGAAATGTCTAAATGGGGAAATTTTTCCTTGCCTTTTGCAGCAACATTTATTCCACAATCTAATAAGATTTTTGACTGAGGAGTCTGCAATAATATACAGCTTCTTCCTACTTGTCTTCCTCCTCCTAAAAACGTAATTCTAACCCATTCTTCTACTTTCTCGCTTGAATAATCCCTGTAAATTTTTTTTCCAACAGAATTAAGGAATTTTTTTCTTGAATTATTGTTCTGATATAAAACAGCCCTTATGTTTTCTGTTATTTTGCTTTTAATTGCCGGACTTCTTTGAACCTGGGGAATCCAAAAGCTTTTGTTTTTAATTTCATTTAAAATAGAACCTGATTTTCCAATAACCAAGCCAGGACGCTTGGCTTCTATAACTACAATGCTTCTTTGTGGGTCAAATAAAATATCTGTTATTTCTGCTTCTTTTGGAATTTCTTGTTTGATTATTTTTTCAGTTTCTTCTTGTGTTTTTAAAAGCTTTGAATCTGCCCTTAATTCTATTCTTTTTTTAATTTTATTTACAACTTCTTTTATTTTTCCATTATTGTCTTTAAAAAAATCAATGTCATCTGTGTAAAGAACTATGTTTGCACCTTCAAAGTTTGCACTATTGATACAATCAGGCAATTCTTTTTGAACTTCTTTTAGAATATCTGACATTTTAGTATAATTAGTTTTTATAAGCTATATGGTTTTTATTTATATCCTTAACTTTTTCTATTAATTCTATACATAATTATGCGTTTTAGTTGAAGCATTTAGTTGACTTCTTTGCTCGAGATTATATTTTGATTATTAATTATTATTTATATTGCGGTATTATCTTTTGCTTTACTACATGGTTAATTCCCTCTTTTGTTATTGTAAAAACATCTATTCCAAATCCGCTTCCTACATCTCTTTGAGTTGAAGATTTTAAAGTTTCAATTGCTAATTCAACACCTTCTTTTACTGACATATTTTCTTTAAATTGTCTTTCTAATAATCCTAAAATATATGGCATTCCTGAACCAAAGTTAGCATCATAATCCTCTACTTTAACAATATCCCCTCCTGGAGCAGTTGTATAAAGTTCAACACTTCCGTCTTCATTAAAACCCCCTATTAAACTTCCTACAATGCTTGGAAGCATAGAAGGCTGTCTTATATTTTGAAAACAAGTTATTGCTATTAAATTAGCAGCTTCTTTTACAGTTGGTCTTTTTTTAGATTTTAATTCTTTTAATCTTAAATTAGCAGGAATTACTTTTGCAAGCATCTGAGCATCTGATACTGTTCCTGTGTATGATAAAACCAAATAATCAGTTAATTTATTGACTTTTTGAAAATTCTTGTGAAGAATTATTGATTGTCCTCCTGTTACCTGCCTATCTGCTGCCATTACAATCCCGTCTTTGCATATAATTCCAACTATACTTGTACCTGTACTAAGAACCTTATTTTTCAATTCATTCCTAAATTCACTATCCATTTTTAATCACTTTTAGAATTTATAAAAATCTATATGATTGTTGGTTTATAAAGATTGCGGTTACTCAACTCTTGTCACACCACCCTCTTTCTTAAATCTTATGATGTTGTCAACAAAACCCTCTATTATTGGTTCATGACTGACTATAATCAACTGCTCTGTCTGTAATTGATTTAAAACATCTCTGATTTTATCTAATTGGTTAGTTGAAAAACCATCTGTTGGTTCATCTAAAATAACCAGGTTATTTGTTTTAATCTTGCTTAATAACGAATTAATAACCTGATTTAAAGATAATCTATAAGCAAGGGCAATTGCTGTTCTTTCTCCTCCTGATAAAAAAGAATAATCTAATTCATAATCTTCCTGTTCAATTATAGGAGAAAAATTATCATTCAAATGAGCTGTTAATGAATCTGAAACAAGCATTGAGAACCATCTTGAAAATAATTTAGAAAATTCATCTTTTAAAGTTAACATAAGGTTTTTTTCTGTAAATAAAACAAGTCCAATAAATTTCTCTGACAACCAATATTCCAATGATTTTAATTTTTCAGTATCTTGCTTTATTTTTTCTTTTTGATGAATCTGCTCTTGATTTTCTTTAATCTGTATCTCTAAAAACTGAATTTCTTTGCTAATTTCTGCTTTTTTTATTGCTATATCTGTCTCTTTTTCTTTTGCCTGTTTTAACTCTTTTTCTCTTTGCTCAAAAACAGCATCATATTTTGAATATTCTTTAATAGAAAATTCAATTAAACTTATATTTTTATTAAGCATTTCTGTGTCTTTTTTTAATATTAGTCTCTGTTTTTCAAGTTCATTTAATCTTTGTTCTTTTTCTTTTATGTTCTCTATTTTAATCCTTAGAAGTTCTTGTTGGTTTTTAATATCTTCAAATTCTCTTTTTTCTATTTTTATGCGCTCTATTTTTGATGCTAATTCTTTCTTTTTTTCATTTAAAAATTTAAGGGCATTTTCAATATCTTTAAATTCATACTCAAGCTTTGAAAAAATATTTAATTTATATGATTCATTTACTTCCTGAAGGCAGGTTGGACATTTATTTATTCCTGATAATTTATTTTTAAGAAGTTCTGCTTCTTTTTTCGTTGATTCATAACTATTGATTCTGCTTGTTATATCCATATATTCTTTTTGAATTTCATCTAATTTAGATTCTTTAAACTTTATTCTTTCGTTTAAAGAATTAAACTCCTGCATATTAAATGATAATTTTCTAGAGCCTTGAATTTCTTCTTTTAAATTATTGATTGTTTTATCTATAGTGATAATCTGCTGTTCTTTTTCAGGAATCAATGTATTAAATTTTGATTTTTCATTTT
>CAYGVK010000044.1:0-4746 GCA_964353375.1 Candidatus Woesearchaeota archaeon | reverse complement strand
CAGCCCCTATTATAATGATTAAAATTGCTTTTTTAGAAATTTTTCCCTTTAAAAAAGAACCGCCAGTTGCATTTTGTGATTGATTTACATTAGTAGTGTTTATATTTACATTAGTAGCATTTATAGTTGTATTTAAAGTCGTATTTTGGTTATTAGTTGTTGCATTTACTGGAACATTGCCTGCAATTTCAATTAGATTTCCTTGTTCGCATTTCCCAACATTTATTATAGCGTTGCTTGCTGATGATGAAAAAAGTTCAATTAAATATTTAGTTCCATTAATAGTTTTTATCATACTAATCTCATCATAATAAAGAAATAAACTTTCTATTCCAATAATTAATTCAACACTAGCATTGTCCATCCCTGTTCCCTGTATATCTAGGATATAAGCTTGCAAACCACCCACCTCTTTTGTTTCTCCTTTCTTAATCTCTTCTCCATCGCCCTTAATATTTATTCCAACAACATCTTCAGTAATATTAGCTAAATCTACATCATAAGTTCCGCTAAGAAGTTTAACTTCTATAGAAGAAGTCTCATTAGTTAATGTAATAAATTTTGCATCAATTATAATATTTGCTGAACGTCCTCCTTCTTCTGCATTAATCACGCCAATTCCAATGTTATTAGGAGTTTTCACTTTTCCAATATTAATAGTCTCTAAATCTTCTTTCATAGTCCCATTAGAACATCCGTAAGATGCAGAAATTAAATTAATTGCAAAAATAAAAGAAATAATAATTAAACATAATAAAATCATCCTCTTTTTCATAAATATATCAATAAATTAATCTATAAAAATTTATCCTATTTCTTTTATAAGGTTATAGTTACCTTTATAAATAAATCATTATCTAATTCTATATAGCGGGGTGGAGCAGCCTGGAGTGCTCACTGGGCCCATAAAATAATAAGTTTATGCTTATTGGGGAACCCAGAGGTCGCGTGGTTCAAATCCCGCCCCCGCTATTCACACTTTTTCAAATACAAATCTTTTTAAATATAAATTAAATAAATCTTTTATGAGATTTGGAAGTCTTTTAAATTATGAACTTTTTATAATAGTAGGCATTGCTTTATCTTTTGGAACTTTATTCAAACTTTTAGGATTTTATGATATTTCATCTGATTGGTTTTGGTTTATTGCAGGAGTAGGTTTAATAATTGAGGGTACAATTTCACTAATAAAACAAAATAATTTTAATAAAAAATATAAGATTTTAAGCAAAGAAGAATATGACAGGATTTCAAATAAATAATAATTATTTTCATATGCAATAATCTTTAAATATGGTTTATTGCTGGAAGATTTATGGAAAGTTATGATGCTCTATATAAACTTTTAAAAGAAAAGCCATGTGAAGTTGCAGCTTTAATGAGTCAGATACCAAGTACTCTTAGACTACAACGGGGTCCAATAGCAACATTGTGGTATAATAGAAACGGGGAAATATTAAAAGTTGGTGAAGGAAATCCAGCCCCAAATCTTCCTGGACAAGTTGGGGGAATATGTATGGGCTTTGATTCTAAAGGTATAAGGCCTGATGATTATGAAAATATAATCCAACCATATTATGTGTTGCAGGGTAGAAGTACATCTAATGAAGTGCTTAGTCTCGCATTAAAAACAATAGAGAAATTTAGACAAGCATTAGGTGGAAGAAGACCTTTTAGAGGTTTAGTTGCTAAAACAAGTTCTAAATAATTTTATAAACTTATTATTCTAATTTTAGTTATGGTAAATAGAGTATTTATGATTCATGGTTGGGGAGGAACACCAGAAAGTGATTGGTTTATATGGGTAAAAAAAGAATTGGAAAAAAAAGGATTTGAAGTTATTGCTCCTTTAATGCCAGATACAAAATACCCTAAAATAAAATCATGGATTAATTTTTTAAGACAAGAAGTAGGAAAAGTAGATGAAAATACTTATTTTATAGGACATAGTATTGGATGTCAGGCAATAATGAGGTATATAGAGAATTTAAATCCAAATGAAAGAGTAGGGGGGGTTATATTTGTGGCAGGATGGTTCAACTTAACAGATGAAACTTGGGATGAAGATTATACAAAAGAGATTGCAATGCCCTGGATAGAAACTCTTATTAACTTTAATAAAATTAAAAAACACACAAGTAAGTTTATCGATATTTATTCAGATAATTATCCTTATGTTCCCTTAACAGATTCAAAAATATTTAAAGATAAATTTAATGCAAAATTAGTTGTTTTAAAGAATAAGGGGCATATAGCCGGAGAAGATGGAGTTAAAGAATTTCCTATTTTATTAAATGAATTTTTAAATCTTGTAAGATGGTAAAAGTCCTTGGAATTGATGAAGCAGGAAGAGGTCCTGTTATAGGCCCATTAATAATTGCAGGTGTAATGATTCATGATGGAAAAGAAGCAATGCTCGGCGCTGTCAAAGATTCCAAATTATTAACTCATAAAAAAAGGCAATCTTTATATCATCAAATAACTGCTCATTCTGAATTTGAAATATTAACAATACCCCCAAAAGAAATAGATGAAGCCTTATTGTCAGATAGTTTAAATTTAAATTGGCTAGAAGCGCACAAACAAGCTGAAATAATAAATAAGATGAAGCCAGATATTGCAATAATTGACTGCCCCTCCCCTAACTGCAAAAAATACACAGAATATTTAAAAAATCTTTTAAAAAATAAAAAAGTAAAGCTAATTATTGAGCATAAAGCAGATGTTAATTATCCTGTATGTTCAGCAGCTTCAATAATTGCAAAAGTTAAAAGAGAAGAAGAAGTTGAAAAATTAAAAAAGAAGTATGGAAACATAGGCCCGGGTTATTCATCAAATGCAATAACTCAAAAATTTGTCAAGGAAAACTGGGAAAAATATCCTGAAATATTCAGGCAGACATGGAGCACATTTACTAATCATAAAAAAATGAAAAACCAGAAGAAATTAAATGAGTTTTGAATCTTAATTTTATAATAAAGTATATATCCCGCCCCCTCCTCTCTTAAAATACTCCCACCAAATTATTAATATTAGTAATCTTATAATACTAAAACAAGAGAATGTTTGTTCTTGAGTCATATTTATTTATAGTTAATAGTGTTATAGACTTTCTTTTAAAGTTTTGATAAATCAAATAAAACTTTAAAAACATTATTTTTCTCTATACTTTATGACTTATATCAAAAAACTGGTGATAAAGGGATTTAAAAGTTTTGTAAAGGAAACAACAATTATATTTGACGAGCATATGAATATAATTGTTGGTCCAAATGGAAGCGGAAAATCAAATATAACAGATGCCTTGTGTTTTGTTTTAGGAAGATTATCTATAAAAAGCATGAGAGCAGCTAAAGCAGCCCATTTAATATTTTCAGGAACAAAACAATACAAACCATTAAATGAAGCATTTGTTGAAGTAATATTTGATAACTCTAAAAAAGAATTTTCATTAGATAGCAATGAAGTTAAAATCAAAAGAATTGTAAGAAGAAATGGGCAGAGCATATATAAAATAAATAGTGAATCAAAAACAAGGCAAGAAGTTTTAGAGCTTTTAGTTCAGGTAGGAATTGATCCTCATGGCTTTAATATTATTCTTCAAGGAGAAATTGAAAGATTTGTTAAAATGCCTGCTGAAGAAAGAAGAAAAGTAATAGAAGAAGTAGCAGATATTTCTGTTTACAGAATGAGAAAACAAAAATCATTAAGAGAACTTGAAAAAACAGATGAAAAAATAAAGCAAATTAATACTATTTTAAGAGAGCGTTTAAATAATTTAAAAAATTTAGAACAGGAAAGAGAACAGGCATTAAAATTTAAAAAATTGCAGTTAACAGTTAAGCAGTGCAAAGCAAGCATATTATACAGGCAGATAATGCAGAGAAAAAAAGAACTTGATGAAGTCAATAAACATATAGATTCTGGAAAGCAGGAAATTAATAAAAAACAAGAGATTATCTTAAAAACAGAGAATGAAATATCTAATTTAAATGAAAAAGCAGACAATATCGTTAAGACAATCCAAAAATCTTCTGGTTTAGAGCAAGATTCTCTTTTAAATGAACTAACTCTCTTAAAACAAGATATTGCAGGAATGTCTGCGAGAAGAGAAAACTTTGAAAATCAATTAAACGAAATGCTCAGAAGAAGAAATAGCATTTTAGAAAATATAAAAATAACAGAGAATGAAATTAATTCTTTAACTAAAGAAAAAGGAATAAACAGAAAAAAAGAACTACAAGATAAAAAAACCAAGTTAGAAAGATTTGAAGAAGAAAAAAGAACCTTCTATATCTCTAAATCTAACTTGTCTTCTTTAAACAATAGAATAGAAGACAAGAAAAAACAAATTCAATCTTTAAAAAATGAATCAACATTTATATTAAATTCAATTGAACAATTAGAATCAAGCTTAAAATCAAAGCACAGCGTGGAAAATTATCAATCTTCTATCTCTAAATTAGAAAAATCATTAATAACTGATAGAGAAAAATTAAAACAATTAGAAAATGAAAGATTAGAAAAAGAAAAATCAATTGCTGTAAATAAAGAGAGAATTGAAAAATCAGAGCAGATAAAAAAACAAGTAAGCAAGCTTGATGTTTGTCCTTTATGCCAGACAAAAATGACACAGGAACATGTAACTCATGTCATTGCTAATTGCAATAATGATATTGATACATCAAATAACAGATTAAAACAAATTCAAGGCGAACTTAAGAAGCTTAACGATGAGTTTTCTAA
>CAYGVK010000043.1:0-4903 GCA_964353375.1 Candidatus Woesearchaeota archaeon | reverse complement strand
AACACTTGATTCAAGAGCAACTGTTTCAGCAGCTTGTTTTAAACTCATTTGATTAGGCTCAACTCTAAATAAACATATCAAGTCACTTTCTTTTGGTTTATATCTTAGATTTAAAAAATCAGATGGTTTCATTTTCACTTCTTTTATTTTTATATATTAAAAAAATAATCAAGATTTATATATTTATCTTATATAATGATTAAGAACAGTCATTACTTGTTTCCTTGTTAAAGTTTCATTCATATCTCCTTTAAGAATTGCTATAGGATTAGGACAATTAGACTTATTTACTCTACCTTCTAATGAAGAACAAGAAATATTTGCAGCTAAAAATACTGCACCTACAATAGCATAAAATCCATTTCTTAATAAATGTAAATAATTCATTAAAAACTCAGAAAAACAACATTTTTAAGGATTTTTATATTCTAAATATACTTTTCATTTATTCAATATCCTTTTTATATTCTCTTTTTCTTTTTTTCTTTTTTCTTTTTCCCGCAACATTCACAAGTTCCACACATTTTAACCTCCTTTTATTCTTTTTCTTTTTTATTTTCTTAAACAAACAGGTTTTTCTTTTCTTTTTTTATGATAATTTATACACTCGCAACAAACCCCATGCCTTTCGCAATTTATTTCTAAGCAAGGACAATCTTGCTCATTTTCATATTTATTTACACATTCTTTGCGCGACATTTTTATTTTTTAACTTTATACATATTAGCATGCCCAGGAACTATCCAATCAGCCAGTTTTATAATTTTTTTCCTAGTTTCTTTTAATGTTTTAAGATCATCTGCATATTCATCTTTTTCTGGAAGATTTTCTTTCCAAAAAACATCTCCACAAATTGCAATAATTCCTTTATTTGTTTTAACTAATAAAGTTATCGAGGTTTTATCATGTCCAGGAGTTTTAATAATTTTTATATCTTCTGTAAATTGTTCTTTCCAATCTTCTACTTTATTTTTATCCCATAATCCATAAAACTCTAATGTCTTGGCTTTTGGAAACATACCAATATTCCTATAATGGTCAATATGTGAATGAGTTATGCAAACAATATTTACATCATTAACATTCAATCCTTCTTTTTTTAAAGCATTAATAAGCATTTGCTGACTTTCTAAAATTCCAGGATCAACTACTATTACAATATCTTTATCTTTAACTAAAGTTATTGTTGCACATGTTTTTTCTTCTTCTGAATTAGGGTTATCTGCACTAGTATATCCGGGAATCAAAACTTTAACTTCTGCCATTTTACAACCTCTTCACCTCACTTCCTTTATCATTATCATCAACATAATAACCTAAATGTTTAATTTTAGCTCTTAATTCATCTGCAAGTTTCCAATCTTTTTTCTTTCTCGCTAACTCTCTCTCGCCCACTAATTTCTTAATATTAATAGGAATTTTTAATTTTTCTTTTTCCAAAAGTTTTAAATCAAAAACTTTATCAATTTCTTTAATTGTTTTTATCTTTCCAATAGCTTTTTCATCTCTTACTAAATTCCATAAAACAGAAAGTGCTTTAGAAGTGTTTAAATCATCATCCATTGCATTTTCAAATTCTTCGAGATATTTTTCATTTGTTTTTTTATCATCTTTAATGTCTTTAATTATATTTTTCAATCTTTCATATGAGTTTTTTGCATTTTCTAAACTTTCTAAACTAAAATTTAACTGCTTTCTATAATGAGCAGTTAAGCAAAAATATCTATATGCTAAAGCAGAAAAACCTTGTTCTTCTAATTCTGAAACAGTATAAAGTCCACCTTTGCTTTTACTTACTTTTTCTCCTTTAAATGTAAGAAACGCTCCATGAAGCCAGTATCTAACCCAGGGTTTTTTCCCAAATGCAGCTTCACTCTGCGCAATTTCATTTGTATGATGGATTGGAATATGATCCTCTCCTCCTGTATGTATATCAAACTGTTCTCCGAGATATTTTGAAGACATTGCAGAACATTCTATATGCCATCCAGGAAAACCAATTCCCCAAGGAGAATCCCATTCTTGTTGTCTTAAACCAGGTTTTTCAGAAAATTTCCATAATGCAAAGTCAGTTTTATTTTTCTTTTCTCGCATTTCAGTTCTTTTTCCTGCTTTTAATTCTTTTATTTTTAATCTTGCAAGTTTTCCATAATCTTTAAACTTAGAAGTATCAAAATAAATTCCGTCAGAAGTTTTGTATGTATATCCTTTTTTTTCTAATTTTTTAATTAATTCTATTTGTTCTTTAATATGTTCTGTTGCTTTACACCATATATCTGGTTCAATAATATTCAATTTCTTTAGATCTTCTCTAAATATTTTCCAATAGTAATTAGCTATATCTTGTGCTTTTTTTCCTTCTTTTGCAGCTGCTTTTTCGATTTTATCTTCGCCTGTGTCTGAATCTGAAGTCAAATGCCCTACATCAGTTATATTCATTACATGCTTAACTTTATATCCATCAAACTCTAAAACTTTTTTTAATATATCTGAAAAAATATAACTTCTTAAATTTCCAATATGCTGATACCAATAAACAGTTGGACCACACGTATACATGCCAACCTGCTTATCTTTTATTGGTTTGAATATCTCTTTTTTTCTTGTTAGTGTGTTGTATAGTTTTAACATAATTAATTTAGAAAATTGTAATTAATAAAACTTACTTATTTAATCTCAACATCAAAGAGTTCTGTTGCATATGGCTTGTTATCTAATTGAACAGAAAGAGTATATCTTACTGTGCACAATGTGCTTCCTGCTGGAATATTAAATTTAGCTAAACCATAATAAGTTTCTCCTGGTGCTAATTGAAAACTTCCTGTTCTTCCAGGATAAACCCATGATTCAGCATCTTGTTGGCTAATTCCGCATTGGGTTTGTAAATCAGGATCATTTGCATTTATTTCATATGTAAATTGCCCTTGTGAAGCAGTTCCTTGTTGAGTGTTTTTAATACCAAATGCAACTCCAAAAATTTTTCCTTGATTCACTTTGGCTGTTCTTTCAGACAAATACATTACAATATTTTTATCTTCAACAAATAATTTATCAATTTCAGCTTTAACTTTATCATTTAAACTATCAACATTATTTTGTGCACCCTTGAAAATACTTTGAATCAAAACCAATCCTAAAATCAACATTGTCATTGCTAAAACAATTATAACAATTGTACTAACAGATAATTCCATTGCTGCTTTTTTATCAGTCATTTTCACTCTTTTTATACAATTAATTATCAACTATAATTTATAAATGTTATTAAAATGGGGAGGGAGAGAATCGAACTCTCGACACCATGGTCTTCAGCCATGTGCTCTCCCACTGAGCTACCCCCCCATAACAATTCTATAAAAACTTGTTATTTAAATTTATTTGTTGTTAAGAAAATTACTTTTTAAAATTTATTATTTTGTAAATTCGAGAAATTGATATATCAACCCACCATCCAACCCCGTCCCCCACCTCCTAATTACTCTGCTTCGCAGTTATCTTATTTATTATTAGTAATGTAAGAAGAAGTGATAGGAATCAGAGCAATTATCCTGCACATCGGGCTCGCTCTGCTCGCGAGTCTGCTCATTGTCTTATATTATTTAGTCTCGCAAACTCGCTCATCATATATTATTATTTTTATAATTATTAATAACTAAAAAATACCACGAAAAAACTGAGCATGAGGAAGTTTTGAAGTGGACAATCTTAAGCAAGCGAGCCGAAGGCGAGCTTATATTTTATTTCTTAGAAATCTTTTCTACTTTTTCTCTTCTTAATCTTTTTAATTCATAATTTTCAATCATAATAGCAATTATCATTAATAAAAGTCCTAAACCACCTAAAACCCTTGATGTAATATTTGTTCCTGTTATATTTGAACCAATAGTAGCTCCTGTAATCATAGGATTTATCATTGAAATAAATAATAACATAAATCCAATTAATCCAAGTACTATAACAAATCTTCTCTTTTTATTCATGTTTTATTTAAGATTTTATTATTTAAATACCTTATTAATAGTCAAATCCTTTTAACTTGTGCTTGTAGATCCACCCTACTCGCTCTGCTCGCGAGTCTGCTCGTTATCTTATACTCTTTAGTCTCGCAAACTCGTTCGCCCTCCTGCACATCGGGCTCGCTCGTTTTAAATCATTAATGTTATAAATAAGCGAGGAGCGAATGAAATGAGCGACGAGCGAGTAATACTCAATAAAAAAGTGAGTGAGAAATAGGCCACCTTTTGTCAAATATCGTTTCGCAATATTGCGACGAACTATTTGTGTCAACATTTTACTAAGCGGTTTTAAAACCTTGCATCAACCAAGACAGCCGTTTCATCAAATCTCTTGCTTCTTAGTTCATAGCACAATCATTACTCAGCAAGAGCTGTGCCGTTTCTGTTCTGGAGCCTTGCCTCACGACAATTGTTTTTCAACAATGGTTTTTAATGACGGGCAGACCTTCCTCAGAAATAAGTGTTTATATTTTATCAACACTTGCTAATTTAATAGCTTATTTCCGACAGTTGACTATCTCACTCACATAAATTAGAATTATAATTGGTTTTTAAAGTTATCTTTTTTCATTTTAAAAACCAGTAAACAAAATATAATAAGAGCGAAGAAATAAAACTTTATCGCTTGAAGTTACAACTAAAACGCGTAGTTATGTATAGAATTACTGAACATAAAATTAACAACAAAAACAGACAATATAACTTATCTTAGAGAATATAGCTTTTAGTAACTGCATGCTGAATTTCTCGTTGCCTTGAAACTTACACATCAGTTCTATCAACGTCGTCTTCTTCGACGGCCTATATTGCTTAGTTTTGCGGATGGCTTCGTGCTTAGATGCTTTCAGCACTTATCCATATAATGCGTAGCTGCACAACCTGCTCAT
>CAYGVK010000042.1:0-5166 GCA_964353375.1 Candidatus Woesearchaeota archaeon | reverse complement strand
TATTTCGGAATTCAAAATTTTAATATGAGGGCAAGAGCAAAAAACTTTACATTAAAAGAATTACTTAAAATAAAACAAATGTGCCAATTAAAAAACAAAGAAGTTAAAAGATATTTAACTCTAAATACTATAATTTATGACAATGAATTAAAAAAACTTGAAAAAATAATCAAGAAAGTTAAACAATATGTTAATGCAATAATATGTTCTGATATCTCTGTTATGTTATTATGCAGAAAATATAATATTCCTTTTCATGTCTCAACTCAATGTTCTGTTTCAAATTCAAAAACAGCTGAATTTTACAAAAACTTGGGGGCAGAAAGAATAATCTTGGCAAGAGAATTAAACTTAAAGCAAATCAAGAAAATTTCAAAAATAATTAAAATAGAATGCTTTATTCATGGTGCAATGTGTGTTGCTATCTCAGGAAGATGTTTTACTTCACAGTTTTTATTTAACCAATCTGCAAACAGGGGAAGCTGCCTGCATCCTTGCAGAAGATTTTATAATATTAAAGATAATGAAGGAAATGAATTAAAAGTTTCAAACAATTATATTTTTTCAGCCAAAGATTTATGTACATTGCCTTTTATTGAACTTTTAAAAAAAGCAGGTATAACTGCTTTTAAAATTGAAGGAAGAGCAAGAGAGCCTGAATATGTTTCTAAAGTTGTAAGTATTTATAGAAAAGCATTAGATAAAAAATTAACAAAACAAGAAATTCAGGATTCTATAAATGAACTAAAAAAAGTATATAACAAAGGATTTTCATCTGGATTTTATCTTAAAATACCAACATCTGATGATTTTTCAAAAATAGAGCATAGCAATGCAACCCAGTCAAAAGAATTTATAGGAAAGATTTTAAAATATTATAAAAATATAGGGGTTGGTGAATTAAAAATTAATACAGGAAGCTTAAAAATAGGAGATGAAATCTTAATTTTAGGAAATAAAACAGGTGTTGTAAAATATAAAATAACAAGCATGGAAATTAATCATAAACCCATCAACCAAGCTAAAAAACCTAAAAGAGTAGCTATAAAACTTCCTTTATGCAGAAAAAATGATGATTTGTATAAGGTTGTGAAAAAAATCTAAAACCCCCCAACTACAACACTAATTTTCATAAACATAAATTCTTATAAACATGATTATCATTGAGAAATTAGAAAATAATATATTAGCAGATATTATTAATAAAATAAACAAAACTAAGAGTAAGTAAGTAAAGCTAAAAAAGAACAAGTAAACAGCTTGACAATGCTTAACAATTACCAATAAGAAATGAACATTAAAAGAGTAAAGCAGGGCTCAAAAATAACATTGTTTAATGGGATTTATATAATTTTATTTGGACTTTACTATATAATCTTTTCAAACTTCAATCTAAAATCAAGTTTTAGGGCACTTGCTTTAATATGGCAGATTTTTGAAAAATACAACCCAAAAATAGCAGAACTTTTATCTTTGCTTAATTTTATTATTGGAATCTTGTTAATTGCAATAGGGATTTTCATTATTTATCTGTCATATTATATTTTAAAAAGAAAAGACAAAATAACATGGGTTGTCTTGTTTATATCAGGAATAATAGCATGGGCAGGTTTGTTGACAATAAATATTTTTGTAAAAAATATATTTTTAATTGCTTTGTCTATAATTGGCTGGTTTATTTTTATAATAGGAATGATTTTGCCTATTCGTTATTATTTAGAAAAAACTTATAGAGAGTATTAATACTGAATAAAAACGCTCTTAATTTTAAGTGGATATAGAATCCTATTACAATAATTCTTATAAAACATGATTTTTATAATTAAAGATGGCAGATCTGAGATGGATTGCTGAAACATTCGTTGATGATGGGAAAGGTGGAAGAAGATTAGTTAGACCAGGAGATATGGTAGATTTATTACCCCCTCCCAAAGAAAAAAGAGGCCATAAAGATGATCTCTATTCAGGCAAGTATGAATCTTTAAGGAAATTTCTTGGTAAAGAGGGGCCATATAAAATATCACGAATAGGATTATGGCCTTGCGGAAGAGCAATGTTATATTTCCATTTGCCTGGAGGAGAACCAGGTGCACATGCTTCTGATTTCAGATGTGTTACAGCATGAGGATAAAATACTGCAAATCCTAGACGCAAAGTCAAAGTACTTAATACTCATAAAACAAAACCAAACCTCCATCTGAAGCTCTCATAAAAAACCTGTCACCATCATCATTCCATACTTTTGTTTTTGAACTAGTTTTAATTTCTTCATTACTCTTAATTTCTTTAATTGTAAAAAAATGATTTGCGTCATCTTTTACATAAAAATCATAACAATTAAAATCGCAATTATTTTCTAATATAAAATACTCTTCTTTAGCATTTAATTCATTTAATTCAATACAATTTGAAACAGCACACTTGTCCTTGCTTTTTTCCCATAATCCTATTTCATTTTGCTTTGCATAACTCTCAGCTTTTATTAATTTGTCTTCATATTTTAAACCATCAATCATATAAGAAGTTCCTAAACCTTGTTCTAAAATCTCAATATTTAATAAACCATCTTCACAAAATACATATCTTAATTTCCTATCATATTTATCTAAATCCTCAAAATCTCTTAATATTTCTATTGATTTATTTTCAAATTTCTTTAAAAAATCTAAAGCTTGTTGATAAAAATCCTTTCCTTTTTCAGGGGTATTTATCCCAAGCAACCTAATAGCCCCTAAATCTGTTTTAATTGTATCTCCATCCACTGCTCTAATTAAAACAGCTTGCTCTTTTTCATAATTATAATCATTTTCACTAATAACTTTTCCTGTCAACCTAGGATAATATACCGAAAGCAAACCTAATCCTATTAATATTAAAATAAAAATTAAAACTCTTTTTAACATACCCATATAATTATTAACTTAATTAACTATAAAAATAATTCTAAAAACCCTTCCACAAACTTTTTAAACATAATTATTCAACAATTGTCATGGCAAAAGTAAGAATTAAATTAAAAAGCATTGATATTGAACAATTAAACAAAATATGCAATGAAATAAAAGAAATCGCTAGCAAAGCAGGCATTCCTGTTAATGGCCCAATACCTTTAAAAACCAAAAGATTAAAAATAACAACAAGAAAATCTCCTTGTGGAAGTGGAACAGCAACTTTTGATAATTTTGAAATGAGAATACATAAAAGATTAATAGATATACCTGCTGATGACAGAGTTTTGCATTCAATTATGAGATTAAGTATACCAAGAAGCGTTATTGTTAAAATAGAAATGAAAGATTAATATACAACCATATAACAAAATTTATAAATTAATTTTTCTTAACTTATTAATCAAAGGGTAAAAAAGATGGTGAAAAAATTATGGTTTATTTTAATTGTCTTGTTATTGGTAATTTCTTATGTTACAGCTTTAACATTTGATACAGATATAAATATTAAAGCAGAACCAAACCAAAAGCTATTAATAAGACTTAAAGATGTTAATAATGGAGCAATATTTGACACTCTTTCTGCAAAAATAGATTTTAGTGGTATTGGAAAAGCAAATTTTTCAACAAGCAGAAGTGAGGTGAATTTATTAATATTATTTATTGAAAGTGGAGAGGTTATAAGAACAGAAGAAAAAGGACCTTTTGTTTCAGGAACTTCAATTGATTTAGATTTCAGAACAAATATTCCTATTGAAGAAACTGAAAATAAAACAGAGACAATAAACCAAACTAATATCACAGAAGAACAAAATATTACACAAGAACAGCAAGAAACTAACAAAACAAGCGGGATAACAGGATTTGCAACAAGCATTGGAAATAATTTCAAAGCAAACTATCTTTATTATATTATAGGAATTATAGTTATCACAGGAGTTATAGTTTTCTTTGTCTTGAAGAAAGATAAATTAAAAAAATCAAAGGCTGCAAATTCAAAAATATTTTTTAAACCAAAATTAACAGATGATGATGAAGAAAGAGAGCTTGCAGATGCTGAGCAAAGGATTAAAGAAGCTCAAGAAGAAATTACAAAGATAAAACAAAAAAAAGTAAGAATAAAAGAATATGAACAAAGATTAAGACAAGACCAAGAAATCCTAAAACAATTAAAAGAAGAAGATTAATTTCATTCTTTCAAACCAAAAATATTCCCAGTTTTATTTAAATTATTAATTATTTCTTTTGCTTTTGAAATATCTTTTTTCTGTTCAACTAAAATCTTTCTCGCTCTTATAATAGCTTCATCTATATCAATATTAACAGGGCATATATGTTTGCAGCCTTTGTCTAATGTAAAATCATATGCTAATTTTCCATAAAAATCATTTTCAAATAAAATTACTAAACCTCTTGGACAATATTGCTCTTGCTTAAAAACATCAAATACAGGGCAATTAGCCTTGCATAATCCACATTTTATACATGGCTCAATAATTTCCTTTATTTCTTCTTTTGCATTTTCTTCTTCAATTGTCATTTTCTGTTTTGTTTTCTTTATTTTCCTTAGGTTTAAATTTATTTCCCATTATACTATTTATAAAATCTTGCTCTTGTTTTGAGAGTTTTCCTCTTTGTCTTAATTCAGTTTCTTCTATCTGCTTTTCTTGTTGCCTTTTTAATTGCTCTCCTTCAAATTGTCTTTTTTCTGATTCTTCAACCTCTTCAGCAGTTTTTATAAAATCCAATAATTCTTCATCAGCGGTTTTTTCTGGTTTTTTTATTTCTATTTTTGGTTTTTCAACAAATCCAATCGGTTTTTCAATAAATCTCTGTTTTTCAACAAATTCAAATCTTGGTCTTTCAACAAATCTTGATCTTTCAACAAATCCAATAGGTTTTTCAACAAATCTTGGTTTTTCAATTTCTTGCTTTCTTATCTCAACTATAGGTTGCGACCTAAATTCTTGCCTAAACTCTTTTTTAGGCTCTTCTTTAATAACAACTTCATTTAATTTTTCATAATCAATAACTTTATTTCTATTTAATTTCCAAAAAGGATCATGCCTTTGTTTTATTCTTTGTATAATTTTTCTTTCAGAAGGCTCAATTAAATATTTTCTCAATAACCCTATTCCAGACTTAACTGGCTTTCCTCTTAATTTTCCACTTAATTTTATTGTTTCTTGCCTTAAATTCTCTTCATCGACTTTAAAAA
>CAYGVK010000041.1:0-5242 GCA_964353375.1 Candidatus Woesearchaeota archaeon | reverse complement strand
AAGAGATTATGCAATTAATAAAAGATAAAATTGAGATAATAATAAATAATCTAGATAATGGAATTTTGGAATTAGAAAAAAGGGAAATAGATAAAATAAAAGCTGAAGAAAAGATTAAATTTATTGTTATAGAAAATCTTAAAAAATATGTTTCTCATGTAAAAAAGCTCAAAGAGAATTTAATAGAGTTGAGTAATGAAAACACAACAAATCCAACTAAATTATGGGAAGATATTGATAAATTATTCTTTAATTTCGAAAAAATATCTTTCTTGAATTTCCAAAAAACTACAATTTTAATTGGTAAAGAATTAGAAACAATTAGGGAAAGCATCAGGAAATTTTTAAATGATATAAAAAAGATTATTGATAGGAATAAAGATTTTTTTAATAAAGCCAAAATTATCAATTCAATTAAAGAAAATTCAATTAAAAAAGAAAAAATAGAAAAGTTAAAATCAGAGATAGAGGAAAATGAAAAAAAATATAGTTCTAAAATTATAAATTCTAAAAAAGAGATTGAGATAATTAATGATAAGACTAAAGAAACAAAGAAAAATAAAGAATATATCGAGAAAATAAAAAGAAATAAAGAAATTAACGATTTAAAACAAGAGTTTTCTAATGAAATTTATAATCTAAGAGAAATAATTGATTTTAAAATGCTTGCTAATTTTTTTCACATCAATAAAAAAGATATGGATATTATAAATGCTCATAAAGAAAAATTTAAAGAATCTTTTGAAGAAGATAATGGAGAAAGAATTATTCAATTACTAAATGAATCTAAATTAATGAATACAGAGATTAAAAATAAAATTAATCAAATCTTAATGCTAAAAGATAGAATTAATATTTTTATTCCTGAAAAAGACGAAGTCAAAGATTTAGAAGAAAAAATAAAAAGTAAAGAAACAGAAATTAAAGATTTTATAGATGAGATTAATAAAAATAAAAAAAGGTATGATAGATTTAATGAAAATATTGTTAACCTTAATAACCTCATTAAGAGTAATTTAAAGCAAATTAATGTTATAATTAAAGAGAATTAAATAACTACCTATGTTTTTTGTTACGTGCTTTTCTTCTTTGAGCTATTTTGCTCCATGCTTTAACTTTTCTTGTTACTCTATTTTTAGGCATTTTAATCTTTTTATACTATCTAATCTAATTTATAAACTCTGTGTTTTGCTATCATAAGGTTTATTAAGGCAATATTTAATTAAATAACATGGAAGAAAAAACAGAAAAACAAGTAACAATTATTAGGGTAAAAAATATAGAGGCAACAAAAGAAGAATTTCTGAATATATTAAAAACTGTTTCACCCGGGACTTCATTAAGGGCTGCTATTGATGGAATTGTCAGCGCAGGAAAAGGAGGATTAATTGTAATAGAAAATGAATTTTTGCAACCTATCTTAGATGGAGGATTTAAATTAAACACAAGATTTACCTCTCAAAGACTTATTGAACTTGCAAAAATGGATGGAGCAATAGTCCTTTCAAAAGATATGAGAAGAATTTTATACGCAAATGTAACTTTAGTACCAGACAGCAGAATTCCTTCAAAAGAAACAGGAACAAGACACAAAGCAGCTGAAAGGACAGCGCAAATGATAGGCACATTAGTAATAGCAATATCTGAAAGAAGAAATGAAATTAATATTTATTACAAAGATATAAAATATCCAATAAGAAACAAAACAGAAATCTCAAGACAAGCAACAGAAACTCTCCAATTATTAGAAAAACAAAGAGAGCTTTTTGATTTAAATATTGAAGAACTTAATTATTCGGAAATAAATAATGAACTAGATTTAATTCAAGCATGTAAAACCCTTCAAAAAGGAAAAACTATGCAAAAAATAATTGAACTTCAAGAAAGAACAATGATTGGATTAGGAAACGAGGCAATACCCCTTAAACTGAGAATAAAAGAACTTTTAAAAGGTATAGAAAGAGAAACTGATTTGATAATAAAAGATTATACAAAATTAAATTTAAATAAATCTAAAAAAATTTTATCTAATTTAACATATGAAAAATTAGGAGATATAGACCATATAATTCTTGCCCTTGGTTATGAAGAAAAAAGAGACGTAAATCCTATAAAAGGCTGGCGTTTATTGTCTAAAATGGGGCTTTCAGAAAAAGAAATAGCGATGTTATTAGATAAGTTACAGAATTTATCTTCAATATTATCAGCTAAAAAAGAAATATTTGAAAAATTTTTTACCAAAGAAAGAATACCTTATATTATAAAAGAAATTGAAAAATTAGAAAACAAATAAACAAAAACTATTAATAATTAATAAAACAACAAAGAAAACCATTCAAAAACAAGAGGGGCAAGAGAAGAACCAAGCAACAATATTTAAATATTAATGATATAATAAAAATAAACAAAATACATAATAATAAAAAAATAAAAGGAGGTAAAATGTTATCAAATATACCAATTGATTTAAGCAAGGTTAACAAAGCAAATATAGACAATGAAATTCTAAGGGTTGGAATGATTGCAGAACTTGATGCAATTAGTTTATATGAACAATTAGCTGCAGTGACACAAGACAATCATATCAAGGAGATTTTATTAGACATTGCAAAAGAAGAAAAAACCCACATGGGAGAGTTCCAAGCTCTTCTTTTAGAAAGAGACAAAGAGCAAGTTAAAGAATTAGAAAAGGGAAAAAAAGAAGCTGAAGCTTCAAAATAATCATGTCATTAAAAAAATACCTTAAAAAAAGAGACTTTGCAAAAACATCAGAACCAAAATCAATAATAAAAGCAAATGTAAAAAAGACAATACAAAGCAAGAAATCAATAAATTCTAAAACAAAGCTTCCAATTTTTGTTATACATAAACATTATGCAACTCATTTGCATTATGATTTTAGATTACAAATGAATAATACTTTAAGATCATGGGCAATTCCAAAAACAATGCCTAATTCTAATGAAAAAAGACTTGCTATTCAAGTAGAAGATCATCCTCTTGAATATGCTAAATTTAAAGGAATAATTCCAAAAGGAAATTATGGTGCAGGAAAGGTTGAAATATATGATAAAGGAACTTATAATCTAATTGAAAAAACAAAAAATAAATTAATGTTTAAATTAAATGGAAAAAAGTTCAAAGGAATTTATACTTTAATAAAAATAATAAAAACAAAATTTGGAAAAGGAAATTCATGGTTAATGATAAAGAATAAAAGTTAACCTCCTCCACCACCTACAGATTCAACACCTCTTGATTTTGCTAATGCTTCTGGTGTCAATAGTGCTTCATTAACTTTTTGTGCCAATCCTAAAAAATCTTTTTTATTAATAAATTTAGTATGTTGTTCTACAACATAACAAACAGAAGAGGGTTTAATACCAGAATATATAACCACCCAACTACAAGAGGGCTCGTTAATTCTTGCATCAATAAATTCACCAGTTAGACCGATAACACCATATCCGTAATTCCATATAACTAATTTAGCTGGAATCTGTTGAAAAGCAGTAGTTTCTCTATATAGTTCTTTAATATCTTTTATATCATAAACTCTAACTTTAATTTCTCTCATAAAAACCCAACAAAACCTTTATTTAAAAACATTATCGTAATAGAGATTATTTTATATTTCTATCTTCCCAGTTTCTCACATAAAATTCAGGAAGTTTTATAACAATTTTATTATTGCTTTGTTTCTTTTTATTAATTCTAAATAAAATTCCTAAAATTAAACCAATTGCTAATCCTGATAAATGCGCAATATTTGCTGTTCCAGATGGAGCAAATATACCTAATACATCTAAACCAGCCCATAAAATAGAAGCTATAAACATAGGCATTGGCATTCCAAAAGCCCATACAGCCATCAAAGGCTTAATTAAAGTTAAACAACCAATTATTCCAAATATAGCTCCACTTGCTCCTAAACTTGAATTATAAAAATTTACACTTATTAAATTTGCAATTATTCCGCTTGCAAAAAACACAATTAAAAATTTATTGCTTCCTATTAAATTTTCTAAAATCAATCCAAACATTATTAATGCAAATAAATTAAAAATTAAATGCTCCAAACTTCCATGAATAAATATAGCTGTAATAAATCTCCATATTTCCCCATTTAAAACACTATTATTAAGCAATAAAGCTTCTGTAATAAAAGAAAAAAGGTTTTGAAATATAAATACAACTATGCATATTAAACTCAGCCATAATGCATAATATCTTAGTTTCATAACCAATAAATATTAAAAACATTTATAAATCTTCATTTAATACTAAAATCATGAAAGCTACAATATTAAAGGAAGTTTCACAAAAGAAACCCTTGGTGTCTTTTGGGGGTTTTCCCCATAATAGAAATTAAAGATTTTCTTAGCTTGGCTTTTATTGATTATTTAGCTCGCTTCACTCGCCAACCTAAATTACTCTGCTTCATCAACTCCTCATGCTCGTTGATTTCGCAGTTATCTAATAATATTAATAATAACATAAATTTTAAAATAAAAAGATTAGATAGGGCAGGGGATAATAGATTAATAAAAGATTTTAAAAACAATAATCTTAACATTTTTATACCATTTATACTTAAATCTAAATATGGCGGATGTAGTTCAATGGTAGAACGTGCGACTGTGGCTCGCGAAAAGTGGGTCCGATTCCCTCCTTCCGCTTTTTCGGGAATCGAAGTAAGTAAAATGGAGGTAAAATAAAATGGCAGATAAAACAGAATTAGTAAAAGGATTTAATGATTATACAGGACAAGAAGCTCTTAAAAGAGCAAAAATAAAACAAATTATACAAGAAACATTTCAGTTATATAATTTTGAACCAGCTGAAACTCCTATAATAGAAAATGAAGAGTTTGTAAAAGGAAATAATCAAAATGATGAAGTTATATCAGATATTTATAAATTAAAAGACAAAGGAAACAGAAAACTTGCTTTAAGATATGAATTTACTTTTCAATTAAAAAGATTAATGAAAAATAAAAAACTTCCATATAAAAGATATCAAATAGGAGAAGTTTTTAGAGATGAACCAACTTCTTTAAACAGATTTAGGCAATTTACTCAATGCGACGCAGATATAATAGGGAGTTCTATTAAAGATGAAGCAGAAATTTTAAAAATAACGTCAGATATTTTAACTAAACTTAATATAAAATTCACAATTAATTTTAATAATAGAAAACTTTTAAATGAAATTTTAGATGATTTAAAAATAAAAATTGATT
>CAYGVK010000040.1:0-5290 GCA_964353375.1 Candidatus Woesearchaeota archaeon | reverse complement strand
TATTTGCAAGAGGATTTGTAAAACTATTAATTAATAAAGAATATAAAAATAATTTTCCAACATTCTGTCTTATAAAAATCAAATAAATTAAGAATTCTAAGATGATTGTTATTATCAAAGCAATTAAAAAAGACGATATCATTTTGTTTTTCTCCTTATAAATATATAAATTATAACTATTAATGAAACTAATGAAATTGCTAATAACACATATATGCTATAATCTCTCGTGATTATTTTATCATCTGGTTCTGTCTCTTTTGTTAAATCAACTGTATAATAATTATTAATTTCTTTTATTGGGTTTGAATCTGCAACCGTTGTAGAAGTTACAATATTTTTAATTACTTCTTTTGCATCCATAGAAGCAAGATAATTTTGTGCTTTAGTTGAATTCATCTCTTCATTTAATTTTTCTATATCTTCTTGCTTAAACTTATCTTTTGGAATTGCATATACAGAAATACTGCAAAATTTATAATATCCTTCAATCTCCCCATTTTCTATAGTTTTTAAAGGACACATTCCAATCCCCGGTCCCTTATCTAAATCTCCACTAATAAAAACATAATCAGGAAAATCATTAATATTTGTAATTTTATTATTTATACTTATCCCGTGTTGTCCAGGAATAATTACGTCTGCACTTACAAATGGCACAAACATTAATACCAACATTATTAAAATTACTTTTTTCATAATCCTATTAATACTTTTTCATTTATAAATCCTACGATGACTTCAAAGGTTTTTGAAATAAAAACCTTTATAAATTAAGTTTTAATCAAGTGTTCATGGAAGAAAAAACATTGCAGGAGAATTTGAAAAACTTAGCAAAAGAATTAGAAAGAAAATTAAAAGAAAAAAAATCTGGGGAAATTCCTGAAAAACAAGAAAAGCCAAAAATCAAAGAAGCAAAAGAAAAGAAAAAACCAGCAAAAGAATTAGATGAGCTTATTAAAATAAAAGCCAAAATTTCTCCAGGAGGAACATTAGTTCCATTGGAAGATTACATAAAATATGCTGTTCATTTAGGCACTAAAGTAATAACTCCTAATATGAGAAAATATGTTTACAAAAGAAGAGCAGATGGCTTGGCTGTTCTTAACACTAATTTAATAGATGAGAAATTAAAAGAAGCAATTGAATTTTTCAAGAATTATAATCCAGAAGATGTTTTTCTTGCCTGCAAAAGAGAAGCAGGGTGGGAAGCTGCTGAAAAATTTAGTGAAATAACAGGCATAAATGTATTTACAAAAAAATATCCTGCAGGAATAATAACAAACACTGAACTAAAAGATTTTTTTGAGACAGAATTAATTATAATCTGTGACCCTTGGCTGGATAAAAATGCATTAAAAGATGCGACAATAACAAAAAAACCAGTTATATCTTTGTGTGATGCTAATAATCTTACAACAGGAGTAACAAAAGTAATTCCATGCAACAATAAATCAAAAAAATCAGTAGGATTAATTCTTTATATTTTGGCAAGAGGATATTGTCATGCAAGGAAAATTCCTTTCAATGCTGTTATAGAAGATTTCACAGGCCCTGCTGAAGAAAAAGAAAACTAAATCCTTTTCTCAATCTCAATCAATCTCTTTAATTTAACTTCTCTTTCTTTTCCATAAATTCCTGTTTTAATATAATCAACCCCCCATGCAACAGCCAAATCAGCAATTGTAAAATCCAAGGTTTCACCGCTTCTATGGCTGATTATTGTTTTTATCTTATGTTTTTTAGCCAAGTCAATAACTTTTTTAGTTTCTAACAAGCTTCCAATTTGGTTTGGTTTTATAATAATAGCATTGATTGATTTTAATTTTATAGCTTTTTGCAATCTTTTTAAATTAGTAACTGTTAAGTCATCTCCTGTAATTAAACAATTTTTATTTTTTGTTTTTCTTAAAAGTTCTTTAAAACCTAAAAAATCATTTTCATTTAAAGCATCTTCAATATAGAATAAATTATATTCTTTAACAAGTTCTGAAATAAAATTAATTTGTTTTTCTTTGTTAAGTTTTTGTTTTAAATTTTTATAATTATAAGTTTTTTTATAAAAACTAGAGGCAGCAATATCAATACCAATATCTATTACTTTTCCATATTTTTCATTAATATAATCTCTTGCTGATTTCATTATACTTAAAACACTTTCATTACAAAGAGAAGTTTCCCATGCACCTTCATCATTTCTTTTTTTAGTTTTAATAATTCTATTTACAAGCAAATATCCTAAATGATTTAGCTTAACATTTGCTGAAAATTTTTTAGATTTAGAAATAAATAAAAATTCTTGAAAATCAGGTTTTTTTCCTTGGAATCCAGAACTATGCAAACCTCCACCAACTGCATTTCCAATTGGCTTAGGCATTATTATTTTTTTATTTCCAAGCAGAAATTTCCATAATTGTTTTTTATTTTCATAAGCCAAAGCTTTTAACAAACTTGCTTCTAATACAAATAATGAATTAGCACCAATATAATTTCCAACATTTCTTTCTATTTTCCATAAATCTCCAAAACTATAAATATCAGGCAAAATAACATGTTCTAAAAAATGTATATCTCTTTTTATTGATTTTTTATAGGGTTTTGCTTCATACTTTCCTTTTGATTTTCCACAAGGAGCGCTTGTAAAAAATATTCCTTTTTTTGTTTTAACAAAAACTTTTATAGTTTGCTCTCCACGAGAATCTAAAATAATTTTTGCACCTACCTTTTTTATTCTCATATATTTTAAAAGAAATATTAATATAAAAAACTTGTTAATTAACCTTCTTCACTTTCTTCACTTACTTCTTCTTCTTGTTCATCTACAGGTGTTGCCATTTCCATAATTTCGCCTTCATGTTCAATTTCTTTTTCTTCATCTTCTTCTTTTTCTCCAATTTCGTTATCCCCAGTTTTTTCTTCTGTCTTTTCTTTTTCTCTTTCTTTCTCAAGTTTTTTTGCAATTTCTTCTGGAGTTAATTTTTTAATTGTTTTTTCTGCTTTTTTAGGAAAGGGTCTTTTTATTGTAATAGGTAAAACATCTTCTAAAAGTTCTTTTTCAGCAATTTTTAAAGAATTAAAATCCAATTTTTCAAGCTCTTCTTTGTTCATTTTTAATAAAGGAGGAGCATCCATTGATAATTGCAAAGCTCTTGCACCTAGAATTCTTGCAATTTCATATTTTGTAAATTTATCTTTTAATTCTTCTATCATTTTTTTGTTATTTTATTTTTTTCAGTAATTCTATACATAATTACTCGTTTAGTTATAGTTTAAGTTCCTCCCCACTTGTTATTTTATTGTATTAATGATATTCTCTATTATTTTTTGTTTTTTATTAATATATAATTTTCCTTGCTTAATACTCGGCTCTGCTGTTCTTTGATTACTTCTTCTCGTCGTTATTATTTTTCGATTACTGGTATTTTATCATTTGTTTGCCTTTTCTACTGCCTTTAAGATTTTAGGAAATATATTATCATAAACTTCTTCAGCCTTTTTAACTGTTTCTTCTAATTCTTCAATTGTAATAGGTTCGAAATTTCCCCTTTGCATAGCATTTATCATCTTGTCCTTTTTAGGCATTGAAATTGCTATTGTTAATCTTCCTTCGCTTGTATCTTCTTCTTCTCTGTTTGGATCAATAAAGAATTTATTATCAACTTTATGAAAAGTCATTGTAAATGGAATTTTGTCTGTTAAAGGCAATGGAGTTTTTGTAAACTCTCCATATTTAACAGCACCGTTTTCTTCATCATAAACAGGAAATCTTGCTGTTTTTAATGCAGCAATTGCTCCAATTGCACTTGCATCTAATAAATTTCCATCGTCGTTAATTGCATATATATCTATGAAAACTGCCCATACTTTTTCACCTTCTTTAATGCAAAGTTTGCCCCAGTCAATAAATCCTGATTCTCTGATTCCCCTGTCAACTATTCTTGCTATTTCAATAGAGTCTATTCCAGGAGGACCATTTTCATATCTTTTTCCAGCAATAGGAGATAATTCCATAGCAACCATCATTGTTCCCTCATCTTCATGATCTGGGTAAGGTTCCTGTACATCTAATTTAACACCGACAATAACCTCTGTTTGCCCTATTTTAACTCTTGCACTTCCTTCTGCATTTTCTGATATCTTTGTTTCTATTTTTATTTCTCTGTAATCTAAAAATTTTCTTCCATCTGGTCTTTTGTTTTCCTGCAGATAATTCTTGATTCTTTCTTTGTTTAAATTTGATATTTCCATTTTTATATCTCAGCCTCCTTTAATGCTTTTTTTTGAAATTCTAAAACTTTTTTGCATGCTTTTAATCCTGCTTCAGCAGCTTCTTTTAATCTTGAAGTTTGTATTTTTCCGTCTAATTGCAATAAAGTTATTTTTTCTGAGTTTGATGTAAATGCAAAAGGCATGTCTGTTGCACCTTCTCCTTCTTCATAATCTTCTTCTTCTTTTATAATATCTGTGGTAATTTTATCATCTATTTTTCCAATTGAAACACTTGAAACCATTTCTTTCATTGGGATTCCTGCATGAGCCAAAGCCATTGCAGCTGCATTTATTCCAGCACATCTTGTTGATGCATTTGCCTGGATTATCATGATTTCAACATCAATAACAGTGCTTGGAAATCTCTTTAAGTCAATAACATGAGATAAAGCCCATTCTGTAATTTTGCTGATTTCTTTGCTTCTTCTGTTTGGACCTGGTTTTGCTCTTTCTGTAACTGAAAAAGGCAGCATATTATATGTGCATCTTAATGTTCCTGTTTCAGGATCTTGCAGATGCTGTGGATGCAAAGGTTTAGGACCATAAACAGCTGCAATTGCAACAGTGCTTCCAAAAGCAAATAATGCACTTCCTTCTGCATTTGGAACTACTCCTACTTCTGCTTTTATTTCTCTTAATTCATCAAATTTTCTCCCATCAAACCTTTTTGTGTATGCCATTTTAAATATGAATGCCTCCTACTTTTCCTTGGGCTTGTGCCTGACATCTTTTAGCTAAGAATAATCCTTCTCCTTGTGCAACTTCATCAAGAAAACATCTACTTCTTCTTTCAATAGCAACCAATTCTCGTTTAGCTTCTTCAAGATGTTCTCTTGCATATGCTTGTCTTTTAGCTACTGCTTCATTTACTCTTTGTATATTATTATATAAATCTTCTTCTTTTCCCATTATTCTTTAACCTCTTCTTTTGATTTAGTTTTTCCGCCCTTTAAAAATTTTTCAATGCTCTCAGTCAATCCTTCTGCTGTTGCTTGTTTAACAACAAGCATAATTGCTTCTT
>CAYGVK010000039.1:0-5463 GCA_964353375.1 Candidatus Woesearchaeota archaeon | reverse complement strand
TAAAAATGCATAAATCTCTTTCAATTGAAAAATGGCAAAAATTTTATTAGTACAACCAAGTTTTGCAAAAAAAACAGCAAATCCATATCCGCCTGCTATGCCTTTGGGTTTATTGTATATAGGCACTGTTTTAAAGAAAAATAATCATAATGTTAAGATATTAGACAGAAATCTAAAGCCATCTGATAAATATTTTAAAGAGCTGTTAAAAAATAATTATGATTTCGTTGGAATAGGAACTTTTACTGGAAAAATGCTCTATGATGCAATAGATATTTCAAAAATGACAAAAGAGAATTCTGATTCAATAGTAGTATGGGGGAGTTTTCATCCAACTATAGTCCCAGAACAAACTCTTGCAAATCCTTATGTGGATTATATTATAAGAGGAGAAGCAGAAGAAACCTTTCTCAAGATGGTTGAATTATATGATAAAAAACAAGATTTTTCAAAATTAAACGGAGTAAATTTAAATCCAGATGCAATTCCACCTGATATAAACAAACTTCCTTTTCCAGATTATGATCTTATAGATGTTAATGCATATGACACCTTTTTTATTTCAACATCAAGAGGCTGTCCATTCAAATGTACTTTTTGCTATAATAGCTATGGAAGTAGATCAGTTAAACCTTATAGGGATTTGTCAGCAGAAAAAACAATAAAACTAATAGAATATCTTACCTTAAAATACAAAAAATCTACAATTACTATACCTGATGACAATTTCCCTTCAAATAGAGAGAGATTAAAAAAAGTAGCTAATGGAATTAAAAAATTAGATTTAAAAATATACACTTTTTGCAGATCAAATTATGCTGACTTAGAAACCCTTAATGATTTAAAAAAAGCAGGAATATGGGCTGTTCAGATAGGAATAGAATCTGGGAGTCAAAGAATTTTGGATTTTCTCAACAAGGCAACAACAGTGGAAATGAATGCTAATGCAATAAAAAACTGCAGAAAAATAGGCATATGGTCTGATACTGGATTTATGTTAGGTATTCCAACAGAGAAAATACAGGATATGAATGCGACATTAAAATTTATCAAACAGAACAAGCCTGATTCTGGAGGAATGAATATTTTCCATCCATTTCCCAAAACCAAATTATGGGATTATTGCATAGAAAAAAAACTTTTAAAACCACCAGCAACAACAGAAGAATGGGCAGCTCATTATTCTATGAATGATGTAGATATGAATGTCTCAGAACATCCTGATAAAATTTTGTTGGACTATGCTAAAATAGGAAACCAAATGCTTAATAAGAATAAATATCTTAAGAAAACCTTACTTTATCTAAGGGCTAGAAGAATTCCAAATATAAAACGAGTGCTTTTTGCAATTAAAACTAAAATAAACCAGTATAAAAAATTTTAATGTCAGAAATGCTCATTTATATTCGCATTTCTGAGCATCCTAAAAACAAATACCTAGTACATTGTTTTTATGATCTTTATTTTTTTAGGACAAAAAATAATTCCTCAGCCATCCAGGGAAATATTCTGCTTAAAAATCTTTGAATACAACCTGGTAACTTTATCAGAGGTATTTCAAAACCTCTTGTTTCATAATGCTCTATATTTAATCCCAAAACTTTGCATAGATTTGTAATTTCCATTTTTGTAAATTCCTGAAGATGGGTATTATTTCCTCTGGGATAATTTTTGAGATTAAAAGGGATAACAGCCAAAAATTTAAAAGTATAAATATTCGGAACAACCAATAAAATCTTTCCACCTTCTTTTAAGAAATTTTTACCTTTTTTAAGGGCTAAATAAGGAGATTTCACATGTTCAAGAACATGAGAGAGAACAATAATGTCAAATTTTTTATTTGTTTTAAATTCTTCTATTCCAGTTTTTATAACCTTATTTTTTACATTTTCATAGACATCTTTTATTTTTAAAAACAAGTCTATACCTAAATAATCTATCTTTATATTATTTTTATCAAGAAAATATTTTAATCCACCATCTCTGCATCCAATATCTAAAACAGAATTATTTTCATTTATAAATTTGCTAATCATCTTAAAAGTTTTTAAGTTAATGATTTCCATTTTTACGTCTGATTAAATTTATTTTTTCAATCCATTTTTCAAAAGCCTGATTAAGAGTAAGTGTTGGAAATCTGCCTGCCCCTCTTTCTATTTTTTCTCTTAATTTTTTATTTTTTATCAATTCTTCTAATCCTTTTTTAAAATCAATAGTTAAATAAACATTTTCATCATGAGTTAAAACATAACCTATTCTTCCTTTAAATGCAATAATACACTTTCCTAATGCAAGGTATTCATACATTTTAAGCGAGCCATCCTGGTCTGCTGGAATTGTTACTATATCTGCTGATTTAATATAACTTGGCATATCTCTATGAGGTTTGGCTTCTAAAAAATAAACATTTGGAGGGCAGTTTTTCTTAAATTCTGCAGGGCAATTCCCAATAATTATTAAATCACATTCCAATCCTATAACTGAATGAATTAATTGATCAACTCTTTTATATTTGCTTACTTCCCCTATATACAATACTTTTATTTGATTTTTTCCAGGAAGTTTTATTTTTTTTATATTTTTATCTAAAAAATAATCCTCTACCCCTAACTGAAACCATTCACATTTTATATTTAAATTTCTGCATATCTCACTCTGCAGTTTACTGTTTGTAAATACTATATCGCTGTTTTTTATATTAAAATACTCGAAAAAAGCCAGTAATGATGGAGATCTTTTTGTTCCAGCACATTCTGTATAAGCATCCCACCATGCATGGATTATTTTAGCTTTTCTTATCAAGCCTATTTTTTTAAGAAATGCAGGAATAAAAGCAATTTGATGAAAGCTTATTATCACATCTGGCTTGAATTTTAAGTACTTCCAATAAAAACTAAAAAGATTAATGAAAAAAAGAGTTTTATTTTTTTCACCCTGAATAAAGAAAAGAGTTTCATAACCTATTTTTTTCAGATATTCATATAATTTATTTGTAGTCCCCTTAATTTTGGGGTTTATTTCTCTGTCCTGCGAAACTATCATTGCTTTCATTTTATTCTTTTTTATACTCTATAAATCCTTTCCAGAAACCAAGAGTATAAATCATATTTAATATAGGAGAAAGTAAGAGATATATTAAAAATAATAAAGGAGCTCTTTTAACAGGAAAAACAAATAATAACGGAACAATACCAACAATAGGTAAGGCTCTTATAATCTTTTTCTTCCAATCAGGATATTTAAACATATACTTTCTAATTATTCCTCCTCCACCCCTTGAGTGTTTATATTCCATTTTTAATCTGCTTAAAAAATCTGACTTATGAAGATGCAGTATTTTACAGCCAGGATGGGCTATTTTTCCATTTTTCACAACCCGCATATACAAGTCCTCATCCATTCCAATAAGTTTAGTATTCTCTGTAAAATATCCTATTTTCTTAAAAAGTTCTTTTCTATAAGCACATCCTCTTGCATCAAGAGGAGACCTTATTATTTTTTGTTCTTTTATTGTTAAGGCTCTTGTAAAAATATCATATTTTTTCCAAAAATCATAAGGTAAATATGTATCAGGCACGCTTACCATCACATTTTTATCTTTAAAAGGAGCAATTATTTTTTTAATCCAGTTTTTATTATCAGGAATAGTGTCTTGACATAATACTATTACAATAGCACCTTTTGACTTTTTTATCCCTGTATTAAATGCAATGGTTTCAGGAAGATTTTTAATTTCAATGAGCTCTGTTTTAACAGTCTGATTTTTCAGCATATTTTTAATTTTATTTAAAGTTTCTTTATCAGATTTATATTCAGGAATTACAACAGGTATTTTCATAGATATAGAGTGAATGAAGAGTATAAAAATTTTTATATCTTGTTAAATTTAAGGTAACTATCAATAAAAAATGTATGATAATCTGACTTATAAATTTTTAAACCATCTAAATATAGGTTTAGTATGAAAATTTTATTTGTATATCCAAATATAATAACAACTCCTAAAGATATCTCTTTGGGTATTGCATATCTATCATCTGCTTTAAAAAAAGCAGGGCATAAAACATGTATTATAGACACTACTTTTGGAATAACAGAGCACGAAATCTTACAAAAAGCAACTTCTTTTGCCCCTGATTTAATAGCAATAACTTCAGCAAGCAATGATTTTTATTATGCAAAGAAAATAGCCAGATTTTTAAAAAGACTTGGAATTCCAATAATTTGCGGAGGTTATCATCCTACTGTTGTTCCAGAAGAAGTTATTAAAGAAGAGTGTTTTGATGCTATTTGCATTGGAGAGGGTGAGCAGGCTTTAGTTGAATTTGTAAATGAATTAGGAAAATCCAAAAATAATGGGCTCCCAACTAAAGTGCAAAATTTTTGGGTTAAAAAAAGAGAACAAGATAATATAAAGATTATAAAAAATCCTGTCAGGCCATTAAATAGAGAACTTGATAAGTTACCTTTTCCAGATAGAGAAATCTTTGATTATAAAAAATATTTAGACTGGCATGGAAATATAGCGTCTGTAATTTCAACGCGCGGGTGTCCGTTTAATTGTACTTATTGCATTAATGCTTTTTTAAGAAAAAATAAAATAGGGGGCTATGTCAGATTCCGTTCAGTAGATAATATAATTGAAGAGATTGAATTAATGAAAAAAAGATATGATATAAAAGCAATAGAATTTTATGATGATACTTTTACTTTAGATTTAGAAAGAATAAAAGAATTTGCTGAAAAATATCCTAAAAGAATAGACCTGCCATTTTATATAAATGCCAGAGCAAATACAGTTTCAAAAGAAATGTTTCAGCTTTTAAAAAAAGCAGGTTGTGTCAGAGTTTCTATAGGTGTTGAATCAGGAAGTGAGAGAATAAGAAATAAGATTATGAAAAGGAACATAACAGAAAAGCAAATGATAGATGCCTTTTCATGGGCAAAGCAATGCGGACTGCAGACATATTCATTTAATATTATTGGAATGCCCTATGAAACTCTTTCAGATATAAAAGCAACAATAAGATTGAATAGAATTTTGAAACCAGATTTTATAGGAGTAAGTATTTTTAATGCTTATCCAGGAACAGAGCTTTATGAATTATGCATGGAACAAGATTTATTGCAAAAAGGGAAAATTTCAAGCTCTTATTTTACGTCTACAAATGTTAAATTACCAAATTTTACTGAAAAACAATTAATAAGAATTAGAAATTTTTTTGGTTTTAACTGCTTTATAACATACAGGCCATTAAGAGCATTTATAGACCTTGCAGACAAATGGCTTGCTTCAAATTCTGTTTATATTCTGTTAAGGTCAAGGCTTATATCTTTACTAAAACTAAAAGAAAGACTATAATTTTTTAAACTAAAAAGTTCTCAGATATAAATGAAAATAGCTTTTACATGCATATACAGCCACCCAAGTATTTGTGGTGTGTGGAATAGGGTCTGTTCCTG
>CAYGVK010000038.1:0-5477 GCA_964353375.1 Candidatus Woesearchaeota archaeon | reverse complement strand
TTCTTGCAATCAAGAATTCAGGAGCAGAAGTTAAATCTCTTTTTGGAATTTCAAGTTCTAATAATAAATCTTTTATTTTATCTATGTTAATTTCCTGCAATGCACTTACAGGAATAATAGGAGAGTTTTCAGCTATTGTTCCTTTTACAAATTCTTTAATATCTTTGTAATTTTTCAATGCTTGTTCTTTTGTTATTAAATCTATTTTATTTTGTATAATTATAATTTGTTTAACATTTTTAGCCTGCAATGCCATTAAATGTTCTTTTGTCTGTGGTTTTATTCCTTCATGAGCATCTATTAAAAGAATTGCTGCATCTATTAGAGCTGCTCCTGATAACATTGTTGCCATTAACATTTCATGTCCAGGTGCATCAACAAAACTAATATATCTTTTTTTATTTCCTTTTTCTAAAATAGTATCTGCATAACCTAGTTTTATTGTTATTCCTCTTTTTAATTCCTCTGAATGTGTATCTGCAAACTTTCCAGTAAGTTTTGATAATAATGTTGTTTTTCCATGGTCAATATGTCCAACCATCCCAACATTCAGCATGTCTAAGTTTTCAATGTTTTCAGTTTTTTCCATTTTTGTTTGGTTTATTTAATAATATATAATTTTCCTTGCTTATTACTAGTTTAGTTGTTTTCTTTAGCTTACCCTATTGTAGCTTGATTATTTTATAAGTTAATAATATTTTATTTTGATAATTAGTTCAGAAATAAATAGTTTATAAGTTTATTGTGCTGGTTGTTCAGCAGGTTTAGCTTCTTCTTTTTTAGGCAATAAATCTTCAAACTTTTTGCTTCCTTCTTTTAGAACTTTTGTATTAATTTGGATTGTTTTATGTGAGATTTGTTCTCCTCTTAATGTTTTTCTTAATCTTAATCCTTTTTCTCTTTTTTTCATTCCAAAACCATATGTTAGAACAGATTTGTGAAATCCTGTTCCTTCTAATCCTTTTTTTCCTGCAAAGCCAGATAAATCAGATGTTCCTGTTATTTCTAATTCATAACCATCCAAATCTTCTGAAATTTCTTTTCCATGGATTTTATTTCCTATTTTTTTTCCTATAAAAGTTTCATTTTCAGATTCTCTTTTAAGAGTTTTTCCCTGATGCGATATATTAAATTTAAATGTCATGATAATTGATAATAAAAAGGGTTTTTAAAGGTTTTTGATATATCCTATCCCAACTTGTCTTTTTTACTTTCCCACTTCTCTATATTTTATAAATAATTATTTATTATTGGTATATTAAATAACTGCGAAATCAACGAGCATGAGGAGTTGATGAAGCAGAGTAATTTAAACAAGCGAGCCGAAGACGAGCTTGTTATATTTTTTGGAATCAAACGCCCCAAGTAGTTTTATTTTTTCTTTTAATTTGAGCAATCTTTTGAAGTGCTTGGATTTCATCATTTGTTAAAAGCTCTTTATTTTTCTTAAATTCTCTGAATTGATTTTCTGTCAGGTTTGAATATAAATAAGATGTATCTTTTAATTGCCTTTCAAAATTAGTTCCTGGCAATGAAATTGCAACCTCTTGCCCTTGCAAGGCTTCTTGAATTGACTTTCCTTGTGACTGGATTGTTTTTACTTTTGCAATTGAATTATTATTTTCATCTATTAGTTCAGTATGTGGTTTTAACTTGCCTGCTTCAACACCAATCCCAAAAATAGCAGGGTTTGTATTTCTAAAAATATATTGAGGAAGTATTTTTAGTTTGCAAAGATGAGCAAGACCCATTAATTTTTCTTTTTCAATTTCCTGTCTTTTTTGTTTTTTGAATTCAATTAATTCTTCTATTAATTTATAAATAACTTCTTCTGTTATTATTTTTATTTTAGAAGTATCTATTGCTTTAACCTCATCATCTTCTTGTGTATTAAAACCCAAGATAACTGCATTTTCAGGATTATTTTCTAAATTAGTTGATGCTGATATAACATCTGTTTTATTTATTTTTCCAATCCCGGCCTTTAAAATTTGAAAATTATCTTGCCTGAGGAGCATGATTAAAGCCTCTAAACTTCCTAATGAATCTGCTTTTATTATTATTCCTTGTTTGTCTGTTTTAATTTTGTCTCCTATTTCTTTTTTAAATTCTTTTTCAATTTCATTTAAATTATCTTTGAAAACACTAAAAGGCATTCCAGGAAGTATTTCTTCAGATGTTGTTAATTGCATCCTTATTCCATTTGCAGCTTGTGCTTGATAAACTGGCTTGAATTTTGATGAAACAGGAAGAACTTCTTCTAAAACTCTTATTTTTGTTATGATTGGCTTGTCAAATGTTCCAATAGCTATTGTATCTTTTGAATTTAAAATTCCATCATATAAGATTGCTTCAATATACTGCATTGTTTTTTCTTTTTTAATTTCTAATATAGCTCCTTTTGCATCTTTTTTTAATTCTAAATTTTTAGTTAAAAATTTTTGTGATAAACCGCATAGCATCATTATTAATTCATTTATTCCTTCACTTAAACGAGCTGAACAAGGAACTAAAGCTAATTCAGAGGTAAAGTCTTTTATTTCATAAAAAGGCTTTGCATTAAAACCATGATAATATAAACTTCCTATTAAAGTCAAGAGTTTTTCATTAAACTCATTTTGGACATTTTGAGATTGCATTTTAATGCTTTCTTCTAAACTTTCAGACATTTTTCTCCAGCCAGAAATATTATCTATTTTATTTAATGCAATTATAAAAGGTGTTTTGTTTATTTTTAAGATTTCAATAACTTCTATTGTTTGTGGCATTATTCCTTCATTTATATCTATAACAAGGATTGCTAAATCAGCTAAACTTCCTCCTCTTTTTCTTAAGTTTGAAAATGCAGCATGTCCAGGTGTATCTATAAATAAAAATCCAGGAATATTGACATTAATTCCTTTTTTAGTTATTAAAGGGCATGTTTTTTTAATATTTTCAATAGGGACTTTTGTAAATGATATTTTTTGAGTTATTCCTCCTGCTTCTTTTTCCTGGACAGATGTTTTTCTTATACTATCAAGTATAGATGTTTTTCCATGGTCAACATGTCCTGCTACTGTTACTATTGGCTGGCGGATTGTCATATATTATTGATTACAATATTCTTTTTAAATATTGAGAATTGGATAAAAAGTAGTAAAGGACTAAAGCAAATTGTTTAATATCCTCTTAAATAATTTTCTACTCTTTTAGTTAATACTTGAATAGCTTCTATAACATGTTCATATCTTATGTCTGTTTTTGATTTTTCTTGGTTTACTCTTGCTTCGCTTTCTATTGTTTGTGGATTTGTTATTATTCTAAAATAACCCTCTAAATTTAACCTTCTCCCAATTTCACAAGGGTCAGAAAAGTCTTGAGAAAAAAGGACTTGAACTTTTTGAAGTCTTGTATTTACCTGCCCTAATACAAATCCTATTAATCTTCTTAAATCTTCATCAAATCTTTTTTCATGAAATATTTTAAATCTATATTGTATTTCATATTGTATTATATCCTCTTGTTGTAAAAATGAAATTAATGTTGATTTGTGTTCGCTTGTTTTTGGAATAGGCCCAAGGGCTTTTAAAAACCCAGCATCTGCTTCTTTTAATTTTTTTGCTAATTCTTCAAGATGGCTCATATAAATTTTGGATTAGTTAAATATAAAAGTATTATTGTAGTTTAAAGAATATGGAAAATAAGAGTTTTGAAGAGATAAATTCTATTTATGATTTAGAAATAAATAAAATAATTAACACTATTAAAAAGAATAAAGCCAAGAAAGTTTTATTGCAGTTTCCAGAAGGAATGAAGCCATATTCTACTATAATTGCAAGTGAAATTGAAAAAAAAGCAAAATGTCAATGTTTTATATGGCTTGGAAGTTGTTTTGGAGCATGTGATATTCCTTTAGAAGCTGATAAGTTAATAGATTTAATAATCCAATTTGGGCATTCTAAATGGAATTTTAAGAATAAGGGGATTAAGGTGTTGTAGGAGTTTTAGGAGCAATTACTTTTCTTTTTAAAACATATAACTCATTTTCAAAAGGAAATGTTGTTGCCTTTTTTTGGACTTCATATCCAAATTTCTCAAAATCAATGCTATCTAAATGGCTTGTTCCTGGAAGTTGTTCATGTATTGATAATGGTGAAAGTGCTCTTATATTTCTTAATATTGCTTCTATTTGCTGATTAGATAATACTGGAGTTTCTAAAACTGCTCTTGAAATTATTGCATCAAATTTATCAAAATCAGCAGTTGGAAAAAGTTCTTTTATTGTTGCAGGTTTTTGAGAAAAATCATGAACAGCATATTCTATTCCTTTTTCTTTTGCTGCAGGATTATCAAAAATATCAACACCATAAACATCTGTTCCTCTTTGTTTTAAATAATATAAAAAATAAGCTGGTCCTGCACCCACCTCTAATACCTTTTTTCCATACAAATTCTTCAATTGTCTTTGTAATTCTATATATACTTCTGTATAATTTCCTGCATGTCCAGAAGTACGATCTAAACCCCTTTCTAAAACTTCTCTTTTAAAATCTATTGTAGATCTTTCTAATTCTCTGAACAATATCTGCTTCTTTCTTTCTTCTTTTGTAGTTGTTTCCATAGGACTCATATCAAAAATCCCTTATTTATAAACATTTCTATGTGTAACTTATTAGTAACAAAAAACAAAAGGTTTAAATATAAATTATTGTTATAAAGATAATGGTTAGGGAAATTAAGTATGGTTTGGCAGAACAAATAATAGAAGCTTATAAACTTGGAGGTCTTATTGGTAAAACTACTTTTTTAGATGATATCCCTGAACCTACAAATGAAGATTTGATTGCTATGGGAAAAGAACTTGTTACATGCATGGATGTTGATAATCATGCTTTAGATGCAGAAATTGATTCTATTGTGGGCCATTTATTGGCTTTACCAAAAGAACAAAGACAAGCTTATGTTGACCAGGTTTTATTAGGGGAATTTCAAGAAGCTGTTTCTTTATCAAGTGGATTAGAAGGGGCTGTTTATGCTCATATTTCAAAGAGTTAAATAGATAAAATGCAACAAATAAAAACTCAACGTAAAAACGATAGGCAAATAGGGCCAACAAGAACAAACGTAGATAGAGCTTTAAAAGATTTTTATGAAATAGATATATTATTTTATGGAAATGAAGATGATAAGAGTTATATTCCTCCAACTGTTTTAAGTCCTGTAACAAATAGGCTTGTTTATATAACTAAAAGCGTTCATTCATGCTAACCCCTAAAATATACATTTTATTATATATATACTTAAAAATTGAGTTAATTTTTAATTGAAATGGGATTATTTAGCTTTAAAAAAAGAGGTTTATTGTATTATCCTGGTTGTTATGGATATTTTAAATTAAAAGATATTTTTGAGCTTTATCAAAAGATTTTCAAAAAAATAGGCATAAAGGTTGTTGTTCTAGATAAAAAAATATGCTGTGGTTTAAGTGCCCTTGA
>CAYGVK010000037.1:0-5748 GCA_964353375.1 Candidatus Woesearchaeota archaeon | reverse complement strand
TGCCTACATAGGTTCGAATCCTATTCTCCGCATAAGAGAACCAAGGTTCTCTTATGAACTCTCCTTGAAAAAATGATAAGTAAAACAAAAATCCAGAAAAGAATGAAAAGAAAAACAAATCCTGAATTAGTTGAAACTATAATGCTTGCTAAAAAGCAGAATATGATTGAATTAGCAAAAAAACTTTCTGCACCAACAAGGCAACAAGCAAAAATAAATGTTGAAACATTAGATAAATTAAAAGAAAAAGAAATAATTGTTGCAGGAAAGGTTTTAGGTAATGGAAATATTGACAGGAAATTAACAGTATATGCTCTTAGTTTTTCAGAACAAGCAAAAGAAAAATTAAAAAAAGCGGGTTGTGAAATTAAAACAATTTACCAAGGATTAAAAGATAAAAAAATCAAGGACGGTGTTTTGATATGATAATAGATGCTAATAATGCAACTGCAGGAAGATTGGCTAGTTTTGCTGCAAAAAAAGCATTGCAGGGAAATGAAATCTTTATTATTAATTGTGAAAAAGCTCTATAACTGGAAATAAAAAAAGGGTTATTGAAAAATATAAAGGATTAAGAGAAAAAGGAGGGGGTGCGCAAAAAGGCCCTAATTTTCCAAGAAAAAGTGAAAGAATATTGAAAAGAATGATAAGAGGCATGCTTCGTAATTATAGAGAAGGAAGAGGAAAAGAAGCATTTAAAAAAATAAGATGTTATGTTGGAGTTCCAAAAGAACTTGAAAATGAGAAAATTATAAAAACAGGAAAACCCAAAAAAGAACCTTATATAACTCTAAAAGAACTTTCTGAAAGAATGTAATGGAAATACCAAAAAATATAACAATAGCTGGAAAAAGAAAAAGAGCAATAGCAAAAGCTACGATTAAGCCTGGAAATGGAAAAATTTTGATTAATAAAAAACCTTATGAGCATCTTGAATTTTTTAAAAGATTAGCTATCCAGGAGATTATCGAACTAACTAAAAAAATTTTAGGAAACTTTAATTTTGATATATTTATCAATGTCAAGGGAGGGGGGCAAGAATCCCAAATACAAGCTTCAAGATTAGCGATTGGGAGAGTATTGATTAAGTTTACCCAAAATAAAGATTTGGAAAAAGAATTTTTAAAATATGACAGGTCTCTTTTGGTTGCAGATATAAGAAGAAAAGAACCATATAAACCAGGAGATTCAAAAGCAAGAAGAAGAAGACAAAAATCATTTAGATAAAATTAAATAGGTTTGTAAGAGCAATAATTTTTAAATTCACACCAGTTGCATAAAGTCCCTGGATTGGCAATAAAATCTTTTGTTGATTCTATTGAATTTATTAAGTTTATTATATTTTTTTTTAATTCTTCTAATTGCTCATCTGTTCTTTTTGAAATTATTTTTTTGTCGAAATTTAAAAAATGCCAGACTAAATTAACTTCCCTGGCTTCTGGAAATTCCTGCTTTATTCCTAATGAATAAAGAGCAAGTTGCTTATCATTTTCAATATCCTCTTTAGATTTTATAAAGCCTGATGTTTTATAATCATGAATTTCGAAAATATTTGATTCTTTATCATGAACTAATCTGTCAATATAACCTTTTAATAAATATCTTCCTTCATCATCTAATTGGATTAAAACTTGTTTTTCAATTGCTATTGTATTATCCTGAAAGGGATGGTTTCTCAGATAATATGCTATTAAAAACTTTATGCCTTGATTAAAATAATATTCCAAAGGAAAATCCTTGATTATTTTAATTTCTTCTGTGTGATTTGCTTTCCAGTTTGATGCGTAAAATTCTATTAATCCATCTAAATCAGGTATGTTATCTTGTTTTATTTGATGATATAACCATTCAAGAGTATTATGAATTTGATTTCCAAGAAAACCTTCTATGAACTGCTTTATTTCTGGCTTTAGCTTATCAATATATTTAAACCTGAATTTTAAAGGACATTGTTCATATGTTGAAAGCCTTGAATAAGAGTATATTGTCATTTAATTAGAAAAAAACTACTTATTAAAAACATTGCTATAATAACAAGCCCCTCATATAACAAGCACCTCTTTCCCAGAAGTATCACCGCTTTATATTTATATCGGGCTTTGCTTTTAAAGATTTATTGGTTATAAGATATATATTCACTTTAAAGTTAAATGTTGTCTTTTTTTAGTACATCTCTATTTAAATAAATATATACAAAAAAATATATGTTTTTTTATAATGTTATATTTAAAGAGTAAATATTTTATTAGTTGGGAGTGGCACTAAATAACATGAAAATAAGACTACTTATGAAAGGAAAAAAGGGGTTGAATTTTGGTTTAGAGAGTTATTTAAATGTAATCAAGAATCTCTATAAAAAATACCCTGATGCAGTCTGGAAAAGAATCTCTTCTAGAAGAGGCAACTTAAAAGGATATGAATTAGAAATTTAATTACAAAAATAATTCTTAGTTTTTATAGAGGGATTTCTCGCATTTTAAGATTATTTGTTTTTATGTGAATGCAAAAGTTAATTAAAATGAAAAAAACAAGCTAAAGATTTTTGAAATAAATAATAGAAAAGTATTAAAACCCGGGAATTTTAAAAAACACATGAAAGAAAAACACGGATGGTTAGTTGCAATATTCTGGATAATTATAATATTAGTTATATTAATAGTTCTTTATTATGGCTTGAAAAGATTTGGGGTTTTCTAGTATAATAAAGTTTAAAAATACTTTAATATTAACAATTTTACCCAATGGGAAAGAGTTCTGATATGTTAAAATGACATTAGGAGAAATTGGAGCATACATAGGAAAATACGCAGGAATAGTAATGGCAATTCAAGCAAATACTCGCGATTTGCCCACTACATTAGGGGCACTGGAAATGATAACCGGGGCTTTACTTTATGTAGGTTCTAGTATAGCTCTTTCAAGAATAAAAGAAAGACGAATTAATGAATTACAAGGAGAGCTTGAAGAGGCTATAGGGAGTACATATCAAGAAGTTACTAAAGCTAAAGAAAAGAGAGAATAATTATAAAATAAACAAAAAGCTTTATTAACCCAAATTATATTTAAAATTGATAATGGTAACTGGAGATTATGTTGGTACTATTGGATTGATAATATCAGGACTAATATTAGTAGCAGGGATCTATGTCTCATATAGAGTACTACAGTCAGAAAGAGAAGAGGATTTATCAAGAGAAGAAAGAATAGCCAGGAAAAAATGGAGAAGAACCTTAGATTTAGAAAATAAAATGCCTATTCGAGGTTAGGTTTTATGGTTGTTTTCTATTATAACAATTAATTTAAATCATTGAAGTTTAGATATAAAAAGATATCTATTAAAATGGGCTCAAATTTAAATAGAAGAATTGCTGTTTTTCAAGTTACACAACAGCCAATAAAAACAAAGAAATTTTTCTCAGGAGAAGGTACATTAGAAACAGAAACAGAGGCTGAATTTATAATCAAAGAAGAAATCAGAAGGATAGCTATAGAAAGAAAAACTTGCATGCCTGTTTATTATACATTAGAAATTAGTAAAGGCAAAGGGGAAAGAGTTAGTTATAAATATCAGGTCTTTATTGATAATAATGTAGTTATTGATTAGGTTTTATGTTTTCTATAATAACAAAATTTATAAAACATTAAATAATATAATTTAGGGTTAAAATGACTGAAACACAACCAACAAAACTTTGTCCAAAACAAACACATTCAAAACCAAGCACAGGAACTCAAGAATTTGGAGTTTGTTTTACTTCTAAAAGAGGAGAATGTGATGATACAAATTGTTCATCGCATATTAATACTATACAAGATGTAAAATATAGATGTGTTAAATGTAGTAGGCCATATACTGGCAAAGTTACGGATACTGATAGAATTTGTGGAATAGATGGTGGACGACTTGAAAGGACTTTTTAGTTAGGTTTATGTTTTATTAAGATAAATTTATAAACTCTGTATTTTTTGAGATTTTACAATGCTAAGACAAACTATTTATGATCAAAATGGAAATGCTCTTGATGCAGGAGAAGGAGAATTTAAACCTGGCTATTGTCATAGAGAAATAGTAGATGGAGCAAAGGCAACTGTGACAAGAGTTCATGAAGTAATAGACAGGGGAATTGGAAAAGGATGTCTATGGAGAACATTACCTGAAACAACTACTATAAGATTAGCCCCTGATGATATTGAACCTTCGCATTTAAGAAGTCCGCAAGTATGTGGAACACCTAGAAGATCCACTATAAGAGTAGGAAGCACTGATATTTAGGTTTTATTTTTGTTTAAAGGATAATTTTTTATATTTACTTTCTATCTTGCTTTATGCAAATAAAAGAAATCCAGGCTAAAACTTGCATGACTAAAAGCAAGCTTACAGATTATGTTATTAATCCTTATGTTGGATGTTTGCATGGGTGCAAGTATTGTTATGCTGTTTTTATTAAAAAATTTCAAAATATTAAAGAAGAATGGGGGGATTTTTGTTATGTGAGAGCCAATTGTCCTGAATTGCTTGAAAAAGAGCTTGCAAAAAATAAACCTGGGCATATATGGATGAGCAGTGTAACTGATTGTTATAATCCTCTTGAAAAGAAATATGAACTTACAAGGAAAATATTAGAAGTAATAAATAAATCTCAATATAAAAATAAATTTACAATAGAAATTTTAACTAAATCTAGCCTTGTTAAAAGAGATTTTGATTTGCTTAAAAAATTAAATGCAGAAGTTGGAATGACTATAAACACTTTAAATTCTGGATTTTCAAAAATAATAGAGCCCCTTGCTTCTGCTCCTAAAGAAAGAATTGAAACCTTAAAACAGGCTAAAGAAAAAGGAATTAAAGTTTTTGGTTTTATATCTCCTGTTTTTTATGGAATTACTGATTTAGAACAATTGTTTAAAGAATTAAGTTTTTGTGATTATGTCTGGGTTGAATGCCTTAATATAAAAAAATCTGCTTTAGAAAGATTAATGCCTGAAATAGAAAAACATTTTCCAGATAAATTAAAAGATTTTGATTTCATGATAAATCATTATGATAATTATTGCGATAAGATTAGAAAGCAAGTTGAAGTTTTAAAGAAAAAATATGGGGTGAAAGTTAAAGGGGTTGTGGTGCATTGAGTTTTATCACAATAATATTTTTAAAGGGTTGATTTATAAGATTTAAATGCCAGCAGAAGACATGGGGGAAAACTATATTAAATTACAGGGAGACTTAGAAAGGTCTCTTCCTGGAGCATCATTAAGTGATGAACAAATAGGAATAGTAAAAACGGCGTTAAGATTTGGATATGCAGCAGCATATTGTGCGAGAACACATGATATGAATGAACATTTTTCTCAGGCAGAGAGATATAAGAGGGGCTTTCAGAATATGTTAATCTTTGTTGAAAAGGCAAGAAGAGTTGCAGGGCATTAGTTAATTTTTTATACTTGGTTCTGATTTTAATAATATGGAGATAAAATGAAACTCTTAAAAAAATTAGGCATAATTTTGATGATTATAGGAATAGCTTTTCAATTCTTAAATATTATAACATATGGCTTATGGGAAATAGATATTGATATTATAGGTGTGCTTATTTTTATTGTTGGATTAGTGATATTTATAATAGCCTTGGTAAAAAGAAAGGGGAGGAAATAAAGGAAAATTCAACATGACACCAACAACATTCAAGCTCTCACCAAGTAGTTTAAACTTAATGCAGGAATGCCCAAGATGTTTTTGGCTTGATAAAC